>JADGNW010000173.1 GCA_017883315.1 Blastocatellia bacterium
CCCCTCTGAAGAGGGGTGTTAATGAGAACCCAACTCGCCTGCGGCAGTACGCCGGCCAATGTCGAGATCACTCATATGCTCTATTTTTCGACCTCCACTCACCAATAGATTATCCGACACAGCGGGACAGCGATCAAGGCGCCCACCTCCCGATCTCGAGGGTTGACGATTTCCAAGAATTTTCGTATATCTTCGATAGATTTTCGACTACGAGAGGTCGAGGATTCGGGCGGTTCGTAACGGATTAATTATGTTTGCGTGCGTTCATAGCAAGCAGAAAGATTGCAAAGCCTTGCTGGTGGATTGCGCTTATGCATTCTCGCCGCTGGTCGAAGAGACGACTGACAATACAGTCGTGCTGGACATCGAAGGCTGCGAGTTGTTGTTCGGCTCGCACCGCGAGATCGCAAAAGAGATTGCCCGTCACGCCGCGAAGTTAGGACTCAAGGTCAATGTAGCCGTAGCTCAAAATCCTGACGCCGCGATTCATGCAGCGAAATGTTTCTCGGGTGTAATCGTCATTCCTCCCGGCAAAGAAGCAACCCGCCTCGGAGATTTACCGCTTGAAGCTCTGGATTTCACTCTGGCTCGCGTTGAAGCTGACCGGGCGGCGGAGATTTTAGAGACGCTCGCGCTGTGGGGCATCCAAAGCTTTCGCGAGTTTGCCGCGCTTCCTGAAGCGGGAGTTTCCGAGCGGCTCGGATTCGAAGGTGTGCGGTTGCAGAAACTCGCCCGCGGTGAAAGCGATCGCCCGTTGTCGCTCTCGAAGCCCGCGCCCATGTTCGAGCAGTCTATTGAACTGGACGATCCGATAGAACTGCTCGAGCCGCTCTCATTTATTTTAGCGCGGCTTTTGAATCAGCTCTGCGCAAGTCTGCAAGCGCACGGATTGGCGGTGAACGAGTTGAGGCTCCGGCTGAAGCTTGAAGACCGGACCGAACACGAGCGAACGATTCGGCTGCCGTTTCCGATGCGCGACGGCAGAGTCTTTTTGAAGCTGCTGTTGCTGGACATCGAATCACACCCGCCGAAGTGTGCGATCGTCGCAATGTCGATCGCCTGCGAGCCAACAAAGTCCCGGTCAATACAGAGCGGACTTTTCCAACCGCTCGCGCCTGAACCTGAAAAATTGGAGCTGACATTAGCGCGACTCGCGAGACTTGTCGGAGAAAGCAACGTCGGCTCGGTTGAGTTGGTTGACACTCATCGGCCAGGCGCTTTTCGCATCAAGCGCTTCAGCGTGAAGCGAGAGCCTGCACGAAAAAGACTGACGGGGCGACGGGGCGACAAGGCGACGGGGCGAGGAAACAAACTGACGGGGCGACGGGGCGACAAGACGACGGGGCGAGAAAATTCGAAATTCGAAATTCGAAATTCGCAATTCCTCCTGGGCTTCAGAGTCTTCCGGCCTCCGCTGCGCGCGGAAGTCGAAGCGCCAAGCGGCTGGCCGGCTCGAATCAAATCACAGGCGGCAGGTCGAAGCATCCGCGGCAAAGTTATTCGACTGGCTGGTCCGTGGCGCACGTCGGGTGATTGGTGGAGCGAGGACGGCTGGGCTCGCGACGAGTGGGATGTAGCGGTTGCCGTTTCTGAAGCTTCACCGGAGAAGGGAACGCTCTATCGCATCTACCGCGACTTGCGCAGTAACAGTTGGTTTGTTGAGGGAATTTATGATTGAGATATGAAGGGCCCCTTTCGATCTTGACTCCGTCTCGCCGGATATGTAGTTTAGCGAGGTCATCATCTCAGGTATCAGCACCAACAGCACGCGGCAAGTAATATCAGGTCCGAAAAAGTGGACTCGATTGAGTACGCCTGATTGAACAGTGGCCTCACAAACTCGTCCCTCGCTATTCGAGAAGAGAGCGGGCAGACGATCGCGGTTGTTTCGACTTTCAATTGGAAAAGGAGACACCATGGCAAAGACCGTTGCAACTCTCGTCGGTGTTGTATTCATTCTAGTGGGAATCGTTGGCTTCTTCAGCCCCACCCTTCTCGGCGCGCACCTTGGCAAGGCGCACAATGTAGTGCATCTGGTATCAGGCGGGATCTCGCTTTACCTGGGAATGAAGGGTTCGTTGTCCGCAGCCAAGCAATTCTGCATCATCTTCGGAATTGTCTACGGCCTGCTCGGCGTGTGTGGTTACTTCCTGGGAACCGGCCCGGACCACATGCTCAATCTCACAACGTACTTAATGTTAGGAACGAGAGATCACATCATTCACATTCTGATCGGCGTGATCTATTTGATCGGTGGATTTGGGACCAAATCCTCAGCAGCATAGTCGAACACGGCGAGCGGCGCCTGTGTACGCCGCTCGCCAGTCTCTATCTTTTCAGCATATCGTCCAGCTCTTCAAGATTGCGCACCAGCACCCAGTTGGCGCGTTCTATGATCGCTCTATGCCTTGTCGCTTCCTCTCCGCCGATCCACACGCGTGTTGAGATCGGCAGCACATTCGAAATCGCTCTAAGCTCGTCGTCGATTATCGAATGGGCGACCGAGACGCTTAGCACTAGAACTCGCGCGTTGGTCAATCGAACGGCGTGCGCAATTTCAGGCGCCGGCAAATCAACGCCCAGATACACAACCCGCCAGCCGTGCATTGCAGCAAGCAAGGCGGCAAGCAGAAGACCAAACTCGTGGCGCTCCTGGGCCGGCGTTGCCAGCACGATCGCGTCTCCGTTTGACGAAGCCGGATAGAGTCGAAGAAGCGAGCTCAAGAGATTGCGCAACAACCCCGAGGCCAGGTGCTCGTGAGCTGCACCGAACTCTCCGCGAGCACACCGCTCGCCCGCTTCCTTGAGTATCGGCGCCACGATGTTCTTCACGATCTCGCGAGTCGAGAAGAGCGTGGCCGCGCGCGCCAGTTCCTGTTCGGCTGCGACTACATCCATAATTTGAATTGCATCAATGAATCTGCGACGCAGGGCTCCAAAGGGATCGGTCGCCTCCAGTGATTGACGAGTTTCTCCGATCACTTCGTCGAGTTCAGTCTCAGAAAACCTTGCAGCCTGACCGATCCCGAATCCCTTATCAACCGCCTGTCGCAATCGTTTGAGTCGCAGCACGTCCGCATCCGAGTAGAGTCGAGTTCCACCATCGCTTCGAGCGGGGTGCACCGCGCCGTAGCGTCGTTCCCATACGCGAACGACATCAATAGACAGGCCGGTCAGTTTCGTCACTGCCCCAATCAAGTACTTGGGCGTGACAGAGACCACATCGTTGGTGGACATACGGAGGCATTCTGTTGCGATGTCAAGATTCCGTCAAGATCAGACGCAACACCGCCATGATCTCAACGCTCAAGTTTGTGCTAAGCTTTCGCACAGGGCTTCTGCACTGGGCTGGTCATAGACCGCTGGAGGTTCATATGAAGGTGTTGGTAACTGGGGCGACTGGCTTGATTGGCAGGAGCCTTTGCGGCTCGCTTAGTGAGGGCGGACACACAGTCGTTGCATTGTCGCGTTCGCCGGAGACGACGCGGGGACTGGCGGCGGCGGAGCTTCATAAATGGGACCCTCGATCTTCTCAGTTCCCCGATCGAGCCTTGGTCGGCATCGACGCGGTTGTTCATCTCGCAGGCGAGCCGATCGTCGCGCGGCGCTGGACCGAAGAGCAAAAGAAACTGATTCGGGACTCGCGAGTTCTTACGACGCGCGCTCTGGTCGAGGCGTTTCGTTCACTCGATCGCAAACCCGGTGTCTTTGTGTGTGGTTCTGCAGTCGGTTTCTACGGCGATCGCGGAGACGAACCGCTTGAAGAAAACGCTCCTGTGGGCAGCGGCTTTTTGAGCGACGTGTGTCAGGAATGGGAGAGCGAAGCCGCGCGGGCTTCTGAACTCGGCGTCCGTGTGGTTGAAGTTCGAACCGGCGTGGTGTTGAGCAGCGTCGGAGGCGCGCTTCCAAAGATGCTTGCGCCATTCAAGCTTGGACTCGGTGGCCGGCTGGGCAGCGGCAAGCAATGGTTTCCGTGGATTCACATCGAGGACATCATAGGCATCTTCCGTCACGCTATTCTCACTTCGTCGCTGGAAGGCCCGGTAAACGGCGTTGCTCCGGAAGCCGCGACCAATGCCGAATTCACTCGTCAGCTCGCGCGTGTGCTGCATCGCCCGGCTTTCCTGCCGGTGCCCGAGCTTGCATTGCGAGTATTGATGGGTGAGATGGCGGAAGCACTCTTTGCCAGCCAGCGCGTAGTTCCAAAAGCTGCGCTCGAGTCGAAGTATGAGTTTCATTACCCGTTGCTGACAAGCGCGCTCGAAGATCTGCTTGGGGGTTAAGACAGAAGACAGAAGACAGAAGGCAGAAGGCAGAAGGCAGAAGGCAGCGAAGCCGAATGCAGGTTGCGCTCTGCCTTCTGCCTTCTGCCTTCTGCCTTTCCGCCTTCCGCCTTCTGCCTTCTGCCTTCCGCCTTCTGCCTTCCGCCTTCTGCCTTCTGCCTTCTGCCTTCCGCCTTCCGCGCGCCCATACAAGTTTAACTATTGCGCTTATGCGTCGCCGATAATATGATAACGACCAGTCGTTAGAATCAACTGACGGCTGATGAGAGCGAGGCCCCTGAAAAAAAATGGCATTTTGTCCTAACTGCGAAGCTGAATATCGAGCCGGCATCACCGCTTGCCCTGACTGCAACATTGAGCTGGTATCGGAACTGACGCCCGAAACCAGCGTCCACGATAAGAGTGATGCCGAGCCGGTGAAGCTCAGGTCGTTCAGGAACAGCGCCGAAGCCGAAATGGTTTCCGAGATGCTCGAGCAAAACGGAATCCGCTCCTTTGTCGAGGGCGGTGAGTTTGCGATTATCCCGAGCAGCTTCTCGCAGGAAGTCGTCGTGATGGTCGACGAGCGAGATTTTGCGCGCGCAGTCGAACTCTACGAAGCTTTCTTCAACTCCGAGTCTGCCCCTTCAGCCGAAGAAAAAACTGACAACCAGTAGTTTCTGGTTTTTGGTTTCTAGTTTCTGGTTCGCAAACCTCACCTTCGAACCAGCAATAACAAATCTCTAAGTTCGCTTTTTAGTTTTCAGTGTGTGCTTTGGCCGGCTGGATCGGCCGATCTAAAACCAGAGCCAGAAACTCAATTGGAGGCCATGAGTATGAAGAATCTCCTGCGCATATGCGCCGTCGCTTCGATGATGTTCAGTCTGGTGTCGCTCGCTCGCGCACAAGAAGGCTCAACCCGAGCCGAGTTTGAATGTTTGGCGCTTGCCAACTCGTCCAGCGTGGCATTTGGAGGAGAGGCGTCTGGGTTCCTCTCATTTCATAACGTGTGGACTCCCGGGCTTGCCTACGGCACGTTCCAATCCAATGGGCTTAACTTCGTTTACGAAACGCAGGGCAGCGGTGACGAAGTGGTGATCGTCGTGCACGGCGGCGCAGGTCTGCCGCACGAGTACTTTCATCCTATGTTGTCGAACTTGAGCCGCTACGCGAAGCTCGTCTATTTCGACCGCCGCGCCGACACCCTCAGCGCGAAGTCGGGTCACGGCCCGGCATCGATTGAAGAAATGGCTGACGACGTCGACGCGCTGCGCAAAACGCTCGGCGTCGAGCAGGTAACGTTGTTAGGGCATAGCTTCGGCGCAACGATCGTGCTGAACTATGCGCTGCGCCACCCGGCTCACGTTAAGCGGCTGATTCTGGTCAGCGCTGCGGCCGCGGTCGAGAACCCGAACGAAGGCGAAAAGAGAATCCTGAAGAAGCTCTCACCGGTCGAGATGAAAGCTTACAGATCAACCGAGGGTGTGACGGGCGCAGCGAAGCCGTGCGACCGTGTGCGAATGCGTTATTCGGTGCTGTATCCGCACTACTTCTACAAGCTGACGCCTTACGAATTTGATCGCGGAATCTATACGGTGTATTTCGACGCGCTGTCGAAAAAGCAAGCGCTCGCATCCGACGCGAAGGGACTGGACGTTCGCAGCCAACTGAGCGAGATCAAGGCGCCGACGCTAGTGGTAGCGGGACGTCACGATCTGGAGACGACGCCCGATCAATCAACTGAGCTTGCGAGCGGCCTTCCGCATTCGAGGCTTGTGATGATGGAGCACAGCGGCCACTTCCCGTTCTTCGAGGAGAACTATTTATTCACCGAGTGGGTGCGCCAATTCATGACCGCGACCAGCGGCCGGCTCGAAGGTGTGGTAACCAGAAGCGCGGTCGCCGAGTCATCAAGTGGCGCTCACTAGGCGGCAGTGTCTGGCATTCGCGGCTCGCTCGGCCTCGTGATATAAGAAGCGGTGTGAGCCACGAGATCATAGTTTTCGTCACCACTCCGAATAGCGACGAGGCTAACCGAATAGCCAATGCGCTCGTGTCGGATCAACTGGCTGCCTGCGTCAATATTGTTCCCTTAATTGAATCGATCTATCGGTGGGAAGGCGAGCTCAAGCGCGACACTGAAGCGCTGATGATCATCAAGACGACGAACGATCGATACGCGGAACTGGAGCGCCGCGTTAAGGAGCTTCACAGCTACACCACGCCTGAAGTTATTGCACTCGAGATCGAACGAGGCTCGGAGGATTACTTGAAGTGGTTGCGTGATTCAGTGCTTGAAGTGCCGCAATCCGGTGAAGACCATCGCTAGATTGTGCTCATTTGCCGCGGCAATAACCTCTTCGTCGCGCACTGAGCCGCCCGGCTGAATGACTGCAGTGATGCCGACGCGCGCTGCTTCATCAACGCCGTCTCGAAACGGGAAGAAAGCGTCCGAAGCAACAACACAGCCGGAAAGCGGAAGGTGCGCTTTCATAGCGCCGAGCTTCACTGAATCGACGCGGCTCATCTGGCCCGCGCCTACACCGACCAACTGCCCATCGCGAGCGTAGACGATCGCGTTCGACTTCACGTGCTTCGCGATTATCCATGCAAACCGCAAGGCACGCAGCTCTTCGTCATTTGGTCGTCGCGAACTCACAAAGCGCAGCTCCGCGTCCGCAAGAGTCCCGCGATCAGGATCCTGGACGAGCATGCCATTGTCGCTTATCACTCGCAGATCAAACTGCGCTCCGGCTGTGTGACTTGCATCGACTCGCATCACGCGCAGGTTCTTCTTCGTCGCGAAGACTTCGAGCGCAGCCGGCTCATAATCAGGAGCGACGATGGCCTCGAAAAAAGTCTCGGCGATCGCGCGAGCAGCAGCTTCAGTCACAATTCGATTGAATCCGATAATTCCACCGAACGCCGACACGGGATCGGTCGCGCGAGCCTTCTCGAATGCTTCGCGAGCGTCAGCCGCGGTAGCGGCGCCGCACGGGTTGGTGTGTTTGATGATCGCGCAAGCCGTGTCGTTGAATTCCGAGACCAGCTTCCACGCGGCTTCCAAGTCGATCAAGTTATTGAATGACAGTTCCTTGCCTTGAAGCTTTTCGGCGTTCGCGATTCCGCCTCCTGAATCGGAGGTCAGGTAGAGCGCGGCGCGTTGATGCGGGTTTTCTCCGTAGCGCAGGTCCATCGCTTTCTTGGCAAATACTGTGAGCCTTGCCGGAAGGCCCGCAGGTCTCTCGACCAGCAGTCGCTCGGCTTCGTCGAGCGTAACCGAGCCTTCGAGAAATTCCGAGATCGCCGCGTCGTATCGCGCAGTCGTTTCAAAAGCCCGCCGCGCAAGCCTGAATCGCGTGGCCTTTGACACTTGACCGCTGCTCGAGTCCATCTCGTCGGCAATCGCCGTGTAGTCGGATGGATCGACAACGACTACTACATCGTCGAAGTTCTTCGCCGCCGAACGAATCATCGACGGACCGCCGATGTCTATGTTCTCGATCCCGTCTTCGACGGTCACGCCTTCGCGAGCGACGGTCTCGCGAAACGGGTAGAGATTCACGACGACCATGTCTATGTACTGTATGTTGTTTGCTTCGACCTGCCGTTGGTGTTCAAGCTTACCGCGAATCGCGAGCAAGCCGCCGTGGACTTTCGGGTGCAGGGTCTTGACTCGTCCATCGAGTATTTCGGGAAAGCCGGTGAGGTCCGAAACGTCGCGCACAGGAAGTCCGGCCTCTCTCAATGTTTTCGCCGTGCCGCCGGTTGATATCAGCTCAATCGCGTGCCGATTCAGTTGTTGAGCGAATTCCACCAATCCTGTTTTGTCGGATACGCTGATGAGTGCGCGTTCGATTCTCTTCATGTCAGTAACCGATAACCTTTCGTAGACGGGAGATCTTAGCGGTCTTTGCGGTTCTTTGCGTTGAGAATTCTTCGCGCAAAAACGCAAAGAACCGCAAAGCCCGCTAAGCCGTCCAGTCTTTAGTCAACTGCCCATCGTAGTCGAATCCGCTGCGGTGGCCTTCCCATCGCGCTATCCCGTAGAGCGCGCTTCCGAATGCGACCCACACCAGAAGCAACTGCCAAATGGCGATGCCTCTTTGCTCGAGCGGGAGACTCTGCTGCTTGCCGATATCGTGCGCGATAGTGACGACCGACAGATAGAGCATCGACGCAACGGACATCAAACCCATGGTGATGAGCAGCCAGGGGCGAATCCTCACTTGTGCTTTGTGATACAGCGCGGGCCTGATCAGCGGAAGAGCGACCAGCGAGGCGCTGTGCAGCGCATA
>JADGNW010000174.1 GCA_017883315.1 Blastocatellia bacterium
CGCAAAGTACTTGGAACTCCGCGGCAGCAGTTGACGCCCACTGAGGGTGATAACACAATACTATTGCGGTTTTGATCGGAGAGGCTGATCGGGGAGGCTGGAATGTTCAGGGCGATCATTGTGGCTTTTGTATTGAGTGCGTTTGTAGCTTGCGGCGGCGCGCCGGCCCCCACCCGCTCGAACTTGCAGGCGTTCTCGGTTATTTCCGAACAAGCCGATCCGGCTGCCCGCACCTTGACGTTGCTCATTCGTGTTTCGGGACCGGCGACACAAGCCAATGTCAAACCCATCGCCGAGTCCGTCATCGCAAGCAAGAAAGGCGACTATGCTTACGTTATCGTCAAGTCATATGTCGAGGGGATGACCGCGAGCGATCCGCCGTTCGCGATTTCCAGGCTTGAAGACGGCGCGATAACGCACCGCTTCAATTCAATGGCTGAAACTCAGAAGATACCAACCCACTGAAAGAGATCACTGAAAGATATGACTTGCAGCGCGACTACGCCGAGGCTGACAGAAGAAGAAATTCAGGAGAGACTATCGCGGCTCAGTGGGTGGTCGCGAGGCAAAGACTGGATTCAGAAGAAATACCAGTTTAAGAATTTTCTTCGCGCGATGTCCTTCGTGAACGCGGTTGCTTACCTGGCCGAGTCGATCAACCATCACCCTGACATCTTCATTAACTATAATGAGGTGACGCTGCGGAACTGGACGCACGCAGCCGGCGGCATCACCGCGCACGACTTCGAGCTTGCTGAGAAGATTGACGCGCCGTTTGAAAAAAGAGATTAAGGAGAAACGATGGGATTCATATCCGACGCCGACAAAGAAACTCTTCGCGATCATTTTGCTGACAGCCTCACCGGTGACGTCGAGATTGTGATGTTCACCGAGCGCGACTCGCCAATCATTATTCCCGGAAAGCAGCCTTGTGAGACGTGCACTCCAACACAAGAGCTTCTCGAAGAAGTCGCAGCGCTTTCAGACAAGCTCAAGTTGACGGTGCATGAAATCTCCGCTGCGAAAGAGCAAGCCTTTGCGCTGGGCATCAATCGTGTGCCGGCCTTTCTGTTTGAGGGCGCAGCGCGCGGGCGAGTGCGCTTCTTCGGCATACCGTCGGGCTACGAGTTCTCGGCTTTGATCGCCGATCTGGTAGATGTTTCCAGCGGCGCGACTGATCTCTCAGAAGAAACGCGCGAATACCTTTCGACGTTGACCGAGGACGTGAACATCAAGGTGTTCACGACGCCCAACTGACCGTACTGCCCGGGAGCGGCCAGGTTGGCCCACCAAATGGCAGTTGAGAGCGAGCACGTGACGGCAGATGTGATCGAAGCGATGGAATTCCCCGAGCTATCGCGGCGATACGGTGTGCGTGGCGTCCCAAAGATCGTCATCAACGAGACGATCGAGTTCGTAGGAGCGTTACCCGAATCACAATATCTGGCCCACGTTCGCGAGGCGGTCGAAGCAAACGGAAAGAACACGATGTAGTCAGTGGTCAGTAGTCCGTAGTCACTCGATCGGATAACAGACGACTGACTACTGACCACGGACCACGGAGGTTGAACTCTCGGCATTCATCAACTATCGTGAATGCCTCTCGATAAGAAAGGACTACATATGCACTTCGAATACTCAGACAAAGTCAAAGGCCTTCAGAAGAAGCTTCTCGCATTCATGGATGAGTACATCTATCCAAACGAGCGTGTCTTCCAGCAGCAAATCGAAGAAGGTGATCGATGGGAGCCGACCGCGATCATCAAAGAGCTTAAGCCCAAGGCGCGCGCCGCCGGGTTGTGGAATCTGTTTTTGCCCGAGAACCCATTCGGCGAAGGACTGTCTAATCTCGAATACGCTCCGCTGTGCGAGATCATGGGGCGTTCGCAGATGGCGCCCGAGGTGTTCAATTGCTCCGCGCCCGACACCGGCAATATGGAAGTGCTCGCTCGCTACGGCAGCGACGAACAGAAAGAGCGATGGCTCAAGCCGATGCTCGACGGCGAGATTCGCTCGTGCTTCGCGATGACCGAGCCTGGGGTTGCATCGTCGGATGCGACTAACATTCAAGCGAGTATCGTTCGAGACGGAGATGACTACGTAATCAACGGACTCAAGTGGTGGAGCTCAGGCGCGGGCGATCCTCGCTGCAAGATCTCGATCTTCATGGGCAAGACCGATCCAACCGCGGCGCTCCACAAGCAGCAGTCGATGATCCTCGTTCCTATGGACGCGCCCGGCGTGAAGATCAAGCGGATGCTGACGGTGTTCGGCTACGATCACGCGCCGCACGGTCACGGCGAGGTGCTCTTTGAAAACGTGCGAGTGCCGGCTTCAAACATTCTGTTGGGTGAAGGCCGCGGCTTCGAGATCGCGCAAGGGCGGCTCGGGCCAGGCCGCATACATCATTGCATGCGACTGGTCGGATTGGCCGAACGATCCCTCGAGATCATGTGCAAGCGCGTTCGTTCGCGCGTGGCGTTCGGCAAGCCGATTGCCGCGCAAGGGACAATTCGAGCCGATATTGCGAACTCAAGAATCGACATCGAGCAGTCGCGGTTGCTGACGTTGAAGGCGGCTTACATGATGGACACGGTCGGCAACAAAGCCGCTCGCGCGGAAATCGCCATGATCAAGGTTATCGCGCCGAACATGGCCTTGCGAGTTATCGATCGCGCTATCCAGGCTTGCGGCGGCGGCGGGGTATGTCAGGACTTCGAGCTGGCAGCGGCGTGGGCTAACGCGCGCACGTTGCGATTGGCTGACGGGCCTGATGAAGTTCACCGCGAGTCGATCGCGAAGCTCGAGTTGAGGAAGTACGAGTAGGAACTATGTACGGGCGGCTCTCTGTGGCCGCCCCTCTTCCGATTCAAACGTTCCGCGTCGGACGCGGGCGGCCACGTAGAGCCGCCCGTACAGGTCGCGAAGAGATCGTGAAACTCAAAGACAAAGTCGCAGTCGTAACCGGCGGAGCTAACGGCATCGGGCGCGCGATGTGCGAACGCTTTGCGGCGGAAGGCGCACGAGGCGTCGTCATTGCGGACCTGGACGTAGACCGCGCCGAACATCTCGCGAAAGAGATCAACGGACTGGCCGTCACGACCAACGTCGCTATCGAGGACGACATCATCAATCTAGTCAATCGGGCGATCGAAGTTTATGGCGCAATTGATCTGTTCTGCTCGAACGCGGGCATCGGAACGCCCGGCGGCGCAGACGAGCCGAATGAAGTCTGGCAACGCATCTGGGATGTGAACGTGATGGCTCACGTGTGGGCGGCGCGCGCGGTGCTGCCCGGCATGCTTGCGCGTGGCGAGGGTTACATTGTCGCGACGGCATCGGCAGCGGGGTTGCTCACTCAGATAGGCTCGGCGCCCTACTCGGTAACCAAGCACGCGGCGGTAGCCTTCGCGGAGTGGCTTTCGATCACGCACGGCGAGGCTGGGATCAAAGTCTCGTGCTTGTGTCCTCAAGGCGTGAACACGGATCTCCTGCGGCAGTCAGCGGGTGGACCGGGAGAGTTTCTTCGAGCCAATGCGCTCGAACCTGAAGACGTCGCCGGCGCCGTTGTGAAAGCTTTAGAAGAAGAACGATTCCTGATCTTGCCTCACCCTGAGGTCGCTGAGTACTTCCGCCGCAAAGCTACCGACTATGATCGGTGGCTTCGCGGGATGAGAAGGCTTCAGGCGAGTTTCAAGACAGAGAGTTCCAGCGCGCAGTGAACCTCGGCCACGCTACGGTCGCTTCCAGGCCAGCATCATCCCATCGCGAACAGTCAAGCAAACGTTCTCGACTCGCGGGTCCGATTGCACAAGCTTGTCGAAGGCGACGATGGCATGATCGTCGTCGCTCTTCGGATCGAGCACTCTGCCGCTCCACAGAACATTGTCGGCGACGATCAACCCGCCCGGCCTCACC
>JADGNW010000175.1 GCA_017883315.1 Blastocatellia bacterium
AACGGCGATGGCCGTGGCGATGTGATTTTCTGTGGAATGTATGGGAGCACCGGAAACCGCGACAACAATGGCGTGGTGAACTTTTATTTGAGCGATGGGCGCGACACCGGCTTTGTTGATGCGTCACAGAATCCACCAAACATTTTCAAGCTTGCGGGCCAGCACTCGGGTGACTTGCTCGGCACATCGGTGTCCGCCAACGGCGACGTGAACGGCGACGGCATTCTTGATGTCGCAATCGGCGCAGCAGGCTGGGACGCGCCAGGCACGAGCGTCGCTGACAATCGTGGCGCCGCTTACGTCGTGCTGGGCTCGAGAAACTTCAACCTGAACGCCGATCTCAGCACGCCGGACGGCAATCCGCCGCCGGGCGTCATAGCGATCTACGGGCCGCAAGCTGGTGGACGAATGGGAATATGGGTCGACGAAGGGGACGTCGACGGCGACGGGTTCGCGGACATCATCATCGGATCGGATCAGATCAACTCCGATGCAGGCCAGCACGTCGGCGGAGCTTACATAGTGTTCGGCTCGGCGTCGCTGCCTTCGGTAATCGATCTCGCTAATCCTCCAGCAGGAGTTCGCACTGCTCGAATCGTCGGAGCTCATCAGGAGGATCATTGGGGCGCTGCTCTCCAGGTCGGAGACATCAACAACGACGGGATCGGCGACATCATAATCGGAGGCTCAATCAATCGGGACTCGGGCAGTTACGTGACACCTCAAGACCAGGCCAGCGGCCACGGCGCAAGAGCCGCTGACTTCGGCGGCCAACGAACCCAATGCGGCGAAGCTTATGTCATCTACGGTCAGCGCAACTGGCCGGCTAACATTTCTCTCAGTAGTCCGCCGCCCAACTCAACCCACGTCATCGGCGCTCACGAGTTCGACTTTCTTGGATCTCAGCTTCATAGCGGCGATTTAAACGGTGATGGCCGCACGGATCTGGTAATCGGAGCGCTGCGAGCGACTGCTCCGGACAATCAAGGCGAGACAGGAGCGGTCTATGTCATCTATGGCTCGGCGACCCTGCCCGGAGCGACAATCGATCTGGCCAGTCCCGACGCCTCAGGTCAGCGAGTCGCGACGATCTACGGAGAACACAATCTTGATTGCGCGGGCGACTCCGTTCGCACCTATGACATAAACAAAGACGGTCTCTCGGATCTGTTTATCGGGAGTCCCGAGCGCACTTTCATACTTAACGGCGAAGAACGCGAAGGCGCCGGTGTAACCGAAATCATTTATGGCCAGCGAGACTTTTTGCCTCCGGTAATCAAACTTTACGATCCGCCCGCCAGTCCTCCGATTTTCAGACTTGCAGGCGCGCACGGCGACCTGCAGGGCATTGCGGGCGGCGATGAGTTCTCTTACCGGCTTGCGGGTGCGGACGTCGACGGCGATGGTTATGTGGACTACATTGCAAACGCGATGCACGGAGACGGCCTTAACAACGGGGTCCTGGATGCGGGCAACGTTTACATCTTCAGCGGCAAGAAGCTCTCGGCCAAGCTTGGAATGCTCCCGCCGGAACAAGCGCCGACTCCGGTGCTTACATCGGCAAGCCTGTTGTCGAATGGTCAGGCGGTTCAGCAAGCACCCGCGGGTCAGAGCGGACTTTTGATCGCGATCAGCGGGACAAACATAAGAACGGACACAGAGATATTGATCAACGGTGTATCGGTAATCTCGCATCCGCCGACCGGGTCGCAACCGGGTCAACGCGTGGTAAATCTAGACGAGAACCTTGCTATCAGAAACAGCGCCGGGCCGCTGGCGGTTCGCGCTCGAAATACCGTCCCTTCTCCGTCGAACCTGTCGAATGAAGTGATCGCCGGAACTCTGGTTGGACCGGAGATCACGAAGGTCAAAGTCAAGAAGAAGGGGTCGGGTGTTTTGTTGCTCAACATCAGCGGTTCGAATTTCCCGAGCAGCGGAGACGTTTCAGTGCAGGTGGCCGATTTCCTGCTCGCCGTCCAATCGACAGCCTTCGAGCCGCCCGATTTCGTCCAGGCTAAGATCAGCGCGGCCGCGGCGCCGGCTGCGGGCACGATGCTGCGAATAAGAGTGATAACTCCTCAGGGTATTCAATCAAACGAGGTGATAGCTACGGCCAAATGAAGCAGAAGGATCTGATTCTGAAAGGCTAAGACAAGCGTATGTAGTTCGACTTACAGATCCTTTCCGACAACAGTCCGATCAACCTTCCAAGTGTAGGTGGTCACAAACAAGTCGATGTTCCGCTGATAGCTGATCGCAATTTGGACGCCCTTGTCCTTGTCGAGGCCAGCCATGTAGCTGATTCCGTTCTCGGGTAGTTCGTATTCGCCGCGAATCCGCTTGATGTCCTGGTTGATTCGGTCTTCCTTCCAACCGCGCACGGCGGCAACTCGCGCCACCTCGGTCACGTCGTGAATGACCCTGGTTTGTTCAACGTAGACCGGCGCGAGCTTTATTACAAGGAATGCCGCTACGCCGACGAACACGAGCACAAGCAGGGCTTTGATTGAGATCGCCCCACGCTCATCCGCGCGCGCCTGTTTGTCGGTAAGGTTGTTCATAATCATCTCTCCAGTGGTCATTTGAGAGCATCTTTCAGGGCCGCTCTGATGACCGGCGGGGGCACATCGGATCTCATCACGACTTTGCCGATCTCTACCGGAAGCACGAATGTGGCACGACCAGCCTCGACCTTCTTGTCGCGATGTATTGCCGAAATCATATCATCAAGCGCAAGAGTTCCAGCGGCCGGAAGTTTCCCGACCCCAGCGATCGCTGCATCAATCATCTCTCGGTCGGCGGCATTCAGAAGCCCAAGGCGTTCGGCGATACGAGAGGCGGCGCGCATTCCGTGACCCACGGCTTCGCCATGCAGAAAGCGCCGGTAGCGGCTGACGGCTTCTAAAGCGTGTCCAACTGTGTGGCCGAAGTTTAAGATCTTTCTAAGGCCGCTCTCGCGTTCGTCTCGTCCGACCACACCGGCCTTTAGCGAACAGCAGCGCGCGATAAGAAGCTCCAGCCTGGTTGCATCAAGGTTCTTCAACTGATCGATGTTATCTGAAATGCTATTGAACAACCGACGGTCAAGAATGACTCCATACTTTATGGCTTCGTAGAGTCCGGCTTGCGTCTGCCGCGCGGGAAGCGTGCCGAGGACATCCGGATCGATCAACACAAGTGAAGGCTGGTGGAATGCGCCTATCAGATTCTTGCCCAGAGCGTGATTGACTGCGGTCTTCCCGCCAACAGAGCTGTCTATTTGGGCTAACAATGTTGTCGGAACCTGAATTAGGCGAATGCCGCGCAGATAAGTAGCGGCGACAAAGCCCGCAAGGTCTCCGACGACGCCGCCTCCCAATGCAACGATAGCATCGGACCGCTCGATGCCATGCTCAATCAAGAAACCAAACAGTGATTCAGCCGTGCGCAAACTCTTAAATCGCTCACCGTCGCCGATAGAAAAACTATGAACCTTGAAGCCAGCGTGTCTTAAGGACCTGACGGAACGGTCGCGGTAGATACGGCCTACAGTCATGTTGCTAACAAGGACTGCCCGTCCGCAATTTGCGCCAAGGGAAGTGCGCGCGCGACCGCCTAGTTCGTCCAGCAGCCCAGCGGAAATAAGAATCTGATAACTGCGCGAACCTAATTTGACCGGAACTGTCGGCATAATCGATTACGTGCGGCCGATCATAAAACTCACTTCAAGGCGCTATTGAACTCATCGGCCAGCGGATCAAAATCTATTGTACCAATGCCTATTTGAGCGGCCATCTCGTCGGCCGTGTAGCGATCGCCAGTCTCCCATATCTCTTTCAGGAACACTCCGGCGTGTGATGAAGCCCACCACCGGGAGCCAAAGCGAGTCTTCAAATACTCGCGCAGCAATACCTCGAATGCCCACGCCCGAAGGTAGCTGGCCGAGTAGAACGAATCATCCAGATCAAATAAAAACTCGGCTGCCTCAGTCCTGAACAGGGTCGAGGCGGTTTGAAGCTCGGCATACAGCTGGGCGTGACCAGTCAACTCGCCGCCGGAATGAAGCCGTCGCTCGTAACTGAGCTTGGCTACGTACCGGCGCACCGTCACCAGCCTCGCAAGCATCACTGAGCGCACGAACTCGGCCGAATCCGCGAGTCCCAGGAAGTCTCTTAGCCAGTTGCTGTCGGAGACTAGATGGTTAAACAGAAAAGCGTACGTCTCAGTCAGGGCATAGTCGCCCGTATACTTGAACTCGGGCGGCAGTTGAGCCGATGCCCAACCGAAGTGCTGGGCGTGACCAGATTCGTGGAGCAACGACTGATAATCCGATTGGCCACCGACGGGCCGAATCACAAGTCTAACGTCGTCAGGGATCGTTATAGGCATGCAGAACGCGCGCGGATTCTTGCGAGGGCGGGCTTCGCTATCGATTACTATGTTTCGTTGCGAACCTACTGTGATGCCAAGCCCGGCCATTGTCTCACTGTAGACACGAAGCATCTCTCGCGGAGGAAAACTATCATCGAAACTAGTCAGGTGCAGCAGGTACATCGCGTCTGAACGCTCGGCCTCGTCGATGCTGAGTCCAAGATCGCGCCTCAAGGCATCGTCGAGTCGCGCGACGTATACGGGCTCCGTTCGTGAGAGAAGCGCGTCGCACTGTCGCGCAATTTCCTTGTAGTCGAGACGGCGAAGCCGCTGGAACAATTCGGCGTAACTCGAGTATCCCAAAGAGCACGCGGTCTCGTGCAGCTTTACGATCCGCTGCGTGCGCAGATCATTTGCCGCGTCTATAAGCGCGAGACGCCTGCCGTAGATCGCCTTGCGGGACTCGCGATTACCCTCGGTGATGATTGCTACGGCCGAATCCTGGAAAGTCATGTCGCGGCCCATAAACTCGACGGTGGCGGTTGCTTCGAATTGACCTATCTGCTCGGTGAGCTCCTTCACCGAACTTTCCAGAAACTGCTCGACTGCAAACGCAAGCAGCCGATTGATGGTCACGTTTTCGGTCTCAGAACGCTCGGACGACTCGAGTTCGCGTGTCAGCCGGTCGATTGAGTCCCTGTCAAAGAGATGACCGTAGCGTTCGTAGATGGGCGCGATCTCCAGGCAGTTTTTCTGACCGGAGTGGAAGAGGTAATGCTCGCGCGCGTTGGATGTGTGGAAGGCCTCAAAGTCGCGTCGATAGTCGTCGAGCATAATTCCTGGATAATTGCGAGCTTGAACATATCGGCGCTGCAAATTGGTGTCAAGCTGCAAGCGCTAACCGTGCAGAGCATCAGGAGGTGCCGAAAAGAACTTTGAGAAGGTTCGCGGTGATCCTGCCGCGATGTGTGGCTGCCAAAAAAAAGAGGCGACGCAGCGTGGGAATACTGCGTCGCCTTTGTTTCCGGTTACTGTCCTCACCACAGTAACCAAGAATCGAGAACAGGAAGTGATG
Organism: Blastocatellia bacterium; assembly: GCA_017883315.1. Classification (GTDB taxonomy): domain Bacteria; phylum Acidobacteriota; class Blastocatellia; order UBA7656; family UBA7656; genus Onstottus_A. Next base: position 5,426 of record JADGNW010000175.1, read on the forward strand.
TAAACATCACCCGTATCTCTTGCCCCATCAGCCGTGGAGCAATCAAAGTGCCACTAGGAGCATGGCACTCATCCCGGTTATGCCGGTCAATGTTTCAGCAGATTTATTGACGAAGCCCCGATTGTCGGCAACTTCCTCAATGGACCTCGCGTGTAAAAAGTACATAAGTTGGAAGAAATATTTACTCTACGATTATGCCTTTGGTGTCTAATTCGGCTCTGGAATTCAACTCAACCGCAAGACTGCCGATGTTGATAGTTCTAATCTCAGTAACTCACGAATCGGTTTCAAGGCGGCTAATATGCACTGCGTGATAAACTGAGGGCATGCGCGTTCTATTGGCCACCACTAATCAGGGAAAGGTCGCCGAGCTCAAACATATAATGGGCGAGAAGGGCATAGAACTAATTGGCTTGAGCGATTCGGAATCGACTGACCGGATCGAGACGGGCAGGACTTTCTCGGAGAATGCTCTGTTGAAAGCAAATCACTATCACCGGATAACCAGACTTCCGACGATAGCAGACGATTCCGGACTCGAAGTGGAAGCGCTTGGCGGTGCGCCTGGTGTTCACTCTGCGCGCTACGGCGGCTTGGGCGCAGACGATGGTGCGCGCGTTGCGAAGTTGCTCGAAGAGATGAAAGACCTACCGCCGCACCGTAGGTGCGCTCGTTTTGTGTGCGCGGCCGCAATGGTGTGGGAGGGCGGACAGAAGGTCGTTTTGGAGGAAGCGCGAGGCGTGATATTGACGAGCCCGCGCGGCCATAACGGATTCGGCTACGACCCGGTCTTTTTCTACGAGCCGTTGGGCAAGACCTTCGCTGAGCTCGCCGCGTCCGAGAAGGCCGCTGTGAGCCATCGCGGCGGGGCCTTTCGTCAGCTTGCCACCTGGCTGAGCGAGGGCGAGTCCGGCGTGCTTGACACGCCAAGTTCGGCTGATAGAATTGTGACTACCACGAATTAGACCTCTGCCTTTTCGACTGAGAGGTGACTCTATGAAACACGCCACCAAACTGTATGCGCTAGTCGCTGTCTTTGCGATAGCGTACGCGAGCGTTCCTGCGCAGGCTACTACCGGCCAAGGCTCCATACGAGGCCTCGTTATGGATTTGAGCGGTAGCCCCTTGATCGGCGCCGCCGTAATGGTAATGGCAGACACTGAAGCGGGGAAGCCCGACAAGGAGAAAGTTGTAAGGCGCGCAAGCACCGACAGCGAGGGCAAATTCATCACGGCCGGTATCGTTCCCGGCCACTATCGTGTGAAAGCGGAAGCGGAAGGCTTCAGACCGGTTGAACTGAGCGCCGAAGTGAAGCCAGATAAGGTCACCATATTTGACTCGATATTCTTGCGTCGAATAACGGCCCTCGGCGATGAGACCAACCTGAACGTTGATTCGAAGTATGCCGCGCGCCAGGCTCGCGGCACCATCTTCCACTACGATGAAACGACGAACGACGCGACTGTTGCCGCGTCTGGTGCCAAAGATACGACGGTCGCACTGACTGATCGATCCCCCGAGTTGCACGGCGCTGTGAATGCTTTTGCGCAGACCACGCCGAGCAGCAACCCGAATCCCAGTTCCTTTGCGGGCGCGAACTTTGCCATCTCAGAGCAATTTGCCAGAGATGCGAATGTGGTAGTGAGCGGACAACTCGGCTACGGAAACGGAGCCCCGCAGAGTTTGACCGCGCTGACTACAGCTCACGCGGGAGATCGTCATCGCGTCTCCGTTGCGATGGGTTATGGCCGGTTTACTTTTTCCCGTCAAAGCGCTGTCCCGCGGCTCGGGCAGTTCTCGATTTCGGCAACCGATACATGGCAGGTCTCAGGCCCGGTGATCATCGTCTACGGGCTCGAATTCGCGCGCTTCGCGGAGAGAGGATCGGGCACAAGCATTTTACCGAGATTTGGAATTGCTTTGGACGCGGGAGCGCGCACTCGAGTATTCGCAGGGTTGGTTCCCGGCTCGTCCAATGACACGCAATCGAAAGTTAATCTCGAATCGGGCGAGATAGAATTTTCAGAGCCGAAGCCTGTGGCGATTGCAGGCGGGCAGCCTGTGATCGAACGCAGCTACCGGCTCGAATTTGGCGGCGAGCAGATACTGTCGGATAAGTCGTCAATCGAGATGATGGCCTTCCTGGACACCGTCTCGGGTCACGGAGTCGGGCTGCTGGCAATTCCGAATGACGCGGCACAGGCCACGCCGTCTATTCGCTGCGAAGAGCAGTCGGGCCGCACGCGAGGCGTGCGCGTCGTCTACCGCCGGCACATTAACAAGCTCATCGACGGTTCTGTCGGATATGCCTTTGGTGAAGGACAGCAGCTTGATTCGCGGGGCATAACGACGCCGGCGAATCTGTTCAGCAACGCGCTCTTCCACGTAGTCTCCGCAAAGCTGGATGCCAACTTTGTGAGCACGGGCACCAGAGTCTCCACTGAGCTAAGACTCTCTCCGGGTCAGGCTATATTCGCGATTGATCCGTTTCAGGGGCAGCTCACTACTTATGACCCGAACCTGAGCGTCTCGATCACGCAGGATCTGCCCAGCGTGAGCTTCATACCCGGGCAGTGGGCAGCCGTAGTTGATCTGCGAAATCTGCTCGACCAACAAGCCTCGATCATCGACGATCGTCAGGAGTTGGTAGCGAGCCGCTTCCACAGGCTTGTCCGTATTGGACTGTCGCTCAGGTTTTAGTTGGGCGAAGTGCACGGACGCAGATGCTAACCGGCATTGATAGAAGTGGGCACTGGTTACGATTATCGTCTTCACTTCCGCTGCTATGTCCACGAACTTACGCTTTCTGTTCCTGCTCGGCAGTTCTGCGAAAAAAAGAGCGTGCAAAGTACCCCATCCAAAAAATTGGAGTCCTGTCCGAAAATATGGAAGCGAACTCGTCAAGGTCACGTATCGGTGCGATTAAGATATTCATTTCGTTGGGTCTAACCTGCTGTTTGAGCGGGAATAGCAGTTGCTCGAAGCCACTAGAATAATATTGCCCTCCTGACGAGACCCATGAAGGGGTTTGAGAGATGAAGGAATTGACCAGTACGACCAAGCTTGTCGCCGTTTTGGCGATGACTGTCGCGCTTGTCGTTATCGGAATCCTCAATCTGCGTGATCGGTTGAGCCTTCCGCCCGTGGCCGAAGACGGAATCGAGTGGGTTGATACGGATGAGGGTGTTCAAGCAAAGTCGGTCAGTCCAGATTCGCCACTTGCGTATGCGGTGAAGAAGGGTGACTTCGTCAGGGCGTTCTTTTACGTTGGGCGATACGACTCCACTTACTCGAAACCCGCTCCCGGATACCTCGATTATGAGGAAGTAGATCGCGCGGAAACCCTTTCTCGCTACCTTGAAAACCAGGGCGTAGGAAATAACGCGCGGTACGCGATTGTGCACACCGATCCCGTACTGAAAGATATCTACGGGATCAAGCACCCTGTTTACGATGTCGACTTTAAGATCATCGCGCGTGATCAGCATCTCGAGCGCGGACTCTACCTCGCGTTTATCGGATTGGTGTATCTCGCAATAGGGCTGTTTGTCCTGTTCAAACAGCGACGAGCCGCGCTTACATATCATTTCTACGCGTGGTCGCTGCTTTCATTCGTCGGTTACTTCTACAGCTCGACTCTCGAGTTCACAAAACTCGACAGGTTCGTCAGCTTTCTCGACGGATCTGCGTGGGCTTTGCTGGCCCCTTTATTCCTGCACTTCTGCGCAAACTTTCCGCACCGGCGAGGGATATCCGCGCGTCTGAGACCGGTGATAGCAATGCTTTATCTGCCGGCCCTTGCGCTGATAACAATCGAAGCATTCTGGCACTACAAACCGGATTTTCGGTTGAGAGCAGGTTCGCCGTTGTTCAACAAAGCGTCCTTGGTGAGTTGGGGCAACACTCTGGGCAAGGTTGAGCTTGCCTACTGTGCAGTCTTCTTCGTCATCGGCAGCGTGCTTTTGTTGCGTACCTTCCTTCGAGCCGAGAAATCTCTCCTGCGCCAGCAGCTCAAGTGGATCATATGGGGATTGGGTTTGTCGGGCCTGCCGTTCGCTTTCTTGTACCTGGTGCCCTACATCACAAGTCTTGAAATCACTCCGGTGATGGAGACAGTGGCTTATGGTCCGCTGATACTGATTCCGTTTTCGTTTGGCTATTCAATAGTCCGCTATCGTTTGATGGACGTCGACGTGATAATGCGCCGTAGTTTCGTCCACGCGATGGCGAGCCTCGCTGTAGCCGCGATCTATATGGCGATGTTACTGGGCGTCGGGGATCTCGTGAGGTTCATCTGGACGACCGCCGATCTGAATTCCTGGAGGACTCGCGCGATCGTGGTCGCGGGCATGCTTGTCGTCGCAATGCTGTTCGCACCAATCAAGAACAAGCTTCAAGTCTGGGCGGACCGCTGGTTTTACGGTGAGAGATATACATTACGAACCGGACTTCAGGATTTTGGAAGGACGCTGGCGCAGACAACGGCGCTGCCTCAGTTGCTCGATTCGCTTGTCCGGCGCTTGTCGGACATGCTGTCAGTTCGCAAAGTTGCGATCTTCATCGAGGACGCTGGCACGCCGTCGGGGTTTCGCCTGGCGCACGCATCCGGCATCGATCGCGACATAGTCCTTCCCGCAACCATCAAGAAGACGATTCGGGCGCGTTCGTTGGGACGGGGCTTTATCGTTGCTCCCGATCTCGAGAACGAGCAGGACCGCTCATTAGATGCCGACGGACTCGGCGCCTTGAGTACAACCTATGAAGAGCTGCACTACTATGTGCCATGCGTCGTCAGAGACAGGATGGTAGCGATCATCGGAATCGGACGAACGACGACGGGCGCGATGCTCACGAGCGAAGACACCGAGTTGCTAAGGGCGTTGTCGGGCTACGTTGCGGTCGCAATCGACAACAGTCTGTTGTACCGGTCAGAGATGGAGAAGGCCGATGAACTCGCAAGGCTCAAGGAGTTCTCCGAGAACATCGTCGAGAGCGTCAACGTCGGCATTCTTGTAGTTGATTTCGACGGCCAGATTACAACCTGGAACAGCGCGCTCGAGGAAATTTTTGGGATCGAGCGCGAACGAGCCTTGCGTCGAAACATTGACGATATTTTCGACCGCGATCTGATTGAAACCATACAAAATGTAATTGGCCAGGAAGACTGGTCGATTCGCGATACAAGGCACATTTACAAGTACAGCGCTTCGACGGAGGAGGGCCGCCCGTTGACGCTCAACCTCTCGCTCGCGCCGTTTGAAGCCGCGCACGGCGTGATCACCGGGACTCTGGTCGTCATTGAAAACGTCACCGAACGGGCGCAGCTTGAACAGCAGTTGTTGGAGCGCGAGAAACTCTCATCCATTGGACTCCTGGCGGCTGGGGTCGCTCACGAGGTCAACACGCCACTTGCCGGCATATCGTCCTACGCGCAGATGCTGCTGCACCAGACCAACGCTAACGACCCGAAGCGAAACCTGTTGGAGAAGATTCACGTTCAGACGGTTCGCGCATCTGGAATAGTCAACAACCTACTTAATTTTTCCCGGACAGGCGACGCTCAGTTTCGTGAGATCGATATCAATCGCGTTCTTGACGACACGCTTCAGTTGCTCGAGCCTCAACTGCGAAACGCAGAGTTCGAGATCACCCGCAATTTTAGCGATCACCTTCAACCCGCATACGGCAGCGCCTCAAAGCTTCAGCAAGTGTTCATGAACCTGATACTGAACGCGCGCGACGCAATGCCGAACGGCGGGAGGCTCACGATACATACGCGCGCGGTTGACAGCTCGCTGGTTATTGACTTTCGCGACACGGGCGTGGGCATCGCGCTCGAGAATATTGCTCGAATCTACGACCCATTTTTTACTACCAAAGAGGTCGGTCAGGGCACCGGTCTCGGCCTGGCGTTGTCTTACGGAATCATTCAAGAGCACAACGGGCGCATCTTCGTTGAAAGCCGGCCCGGCGAAGGCGCACATTTCACGATCAAGCTACCGACCGCGTTTTCACGCCAGATACAAGCGGCAAGCGACTGATCCACAGATCAATTTGTTTATTTCTGGCAGTCGCCGACTGCTAGTTGTTACCATTCCTTCTTATGGCGAAAAAAGGCAGCATCCTCGTTGTGGACGACGAGGAAGTAATGCGTGATGTACTCGAGAGCCTGCTGGCGGCCGAAGGCTATCAGGTTGATCTTGCTCGAAGCGGCGAAGAAGGTCTCGACAAGTTCCAACAGCGTCCTTATGACCTCGTTTTGCTCGACGTGTCGATGCCCGGCATCGGGGGCTTGAGGACGCTCGAAGAAATACTCAAGCTCGACGCGGAGGCCGTTATCGTGATGATAACCGCCTACGCGACGTTCGATACCGCTATCTCCGCGATGCAGCGTGGCGCTTTCACGTGCATCAGCAAGCCGTTCGACAACAAAGAGATTCTCAACCTCGTCACTGCAGGGGTACGCCGCCGCCGAAAAGACGAAGAGCGGCGCACGCTCAAGCAGACGCTCAAGCGAAGCACCGAACCCAGAGAAATTGTCGCCCGGAGTGAAAAGATGCTCGAGATACTCGCCTTCGTCGAACAGGTTGCCCCGGCGCGCAGCACGATCCTGGTCACAGGCGAGAGCGGCACGGGTAAGGAGCTGATCGCCCGGCTGATCCATAACCACAGCGCGCGCGCTGACAAACCATTTATCACGGTTAACTCGGCTAACCTTCCGACTGAGCTATTGGAAGCAGAGTTGTTCGGACATACCCGCGGTGCGTTCACCGGGGCTGTCGCCGCGAGGAAGGGATACTTCGAAGTTGCAGACGGCGGCTCGATCTTCCTCGATGAGATCGGAAATATCTCAATGGAGACGCAGGCAAAGCTTCTGCGCGTCATACAGGAGCGCGATTTTACGCCGCTCGGCGACACGACTCGCCGACAGGTCGATGTGCGCATCATCGCAGCGACCAACGTTGATCTCAAGCAGGCAGTGGATGAAGGCAGCTTCCGTGAAGATCTTTTCTATCGCCTTAATGTGATCTCAATCGCACTACCTCCGCTTCGGGAGCGGCGCGAAGATGTTCTGCCGCTCGCTCAGCACTTCATTCGAAAGTATGCTGCGGATAACGGGCGCGATGTCTCTGATCAGATAGGCGCTCCGGTTCTATCGGCGCTCGAGGCGTACAATTGGCAGGGCAATGTGCGCGAGCTCGAGAACGTGATGGAACGCGCGGTGATTATCGCTCGCGGCAAGACTATCGAGCGCGAAGACCTGCGCGAGGAGGTTCTGAATCCCCAACGTGCCACCTCACAGGTTGGCGGGCAGAAGGTAGCAACACAGATCGACTTGTCGCGTGGGATATCTTTCTACGACGAAGTGAACCGTTTTCAGATCGAGTTGATTCGCCGGGCCCTCGAAATAACCGGGGGTCATCAATCGCGCGCCGCGAAACTGCTTGGAATGAACACTACAACGCTCAACAGTAAGATCCGGTACTACAACATTAGACCGTAGAGAGCGAAGGACGAGGATCGAGAATCGAGGATGGAAGATCGAGGATCGAAGAGCGGTCATCAATGGAATCCGATCTTCCATCCTCCATCCTCGATCCTCCATCATCGATCCTCGCTCTACAGGCGCAGAACAAACGGGAGCGATCCCTGGCTTCCCTCGATCAATACAATCTGATTATCTCCGTCGTTCAAGTTGAGCTTGCCACGCTTCAGCCTGAGGCTCAGTGAGTTTGTGGCTGAGTCGAAGTCAAAGGTCCGGTCGATCCGTTGTCCGTTGATTTGAACCTGAGCCGCCGCGGTGAAGTTCCGTCCGGTTATCATAAGTGTCTTCTTTAGGTAGGTCGCGCTGCTGATAACCGGCGTGTTAGGCGGTGGCGGGGGCGGCGGTTGGATTGGCGGCCCGATGTTGTAGATTGCCAGCGCGAAGTCCTGGTCGAAACTGGTTTCGTCGCCGGGCACTCCGTCGCCCGCAATGTTCGCAGCGCGCACCCTGATTATGAAGTTCCCTTGAACGCCGGCAGGAATCGCATCAGGCGGAAGGTAAATCGATTCGACGTTATTTAGCCTGTCAGGCTCGCCACCTTCGAACGAGTACGAGCCCGCGAAGTTGTTACCGCGATAAACAGTAACTCCTCCTACAATAATCTCCAGATCAAGGTCATTGACGATTGCCGGACCGATCAGCGACCCGGGTGCATCGGTCCACGCCAGCGTAACACGCAGAGGTCGGGACCTGTCGGCGATCGATCCCGGGAACTCAATCGTTTGACCGCTCTCAGTGAACAAGTGTGTCTGATCGACAAGCACGCGCTTCGCGTCGTCGAAGGCACGAGACAAGTTCACAAGTCCCCATCCCTGTCTCTCCCCGGGCAGACTCCCGCCGGCGTTTTGGCCCGTCATATACGAAGCCGAGTTAATCAAGAGAGCCTTCGTCATCGCGGGTGAAGGAACGCGATTATCTCCAAGCAGATTCCGCGAGAGGAAGAACTTTCGAACGAGCGCCGCGGCTCCGGATACATGAGGCGCAGCCAGGCTCGTTCCCGATGACCATGTATAAAACGGCGTCTGGTCGGGCGGCTGAAACACACCGGCGCCTGTGCACAAGCCTTCGCCGAAAAATCCGGGCGATTGAGAGGCGGCCCCGTAGACGTGTGTCCCAGGCGCCGTGATATCGGGCTTCGCGCGCCCATCGGCTGTCGGACCCCCCGACGAAAACCTGAGAACATCGAGCGCATTGTCGGCGCCGTCCGGTCCTATGCTGCCCTGGCCGTCAAGGTTGCACGAGTCGACACCTTCCGGCCGGTAGTTCTCGCTCGCTGCAACCGAGATTACATTCTTCGCAGTCGCCGGTGAGCCAACGTGTCCACCCGGACCCGAGTTCGCGACTGAAAAGACGAAGACCATTTCCTGGTTGCCGGGCGTCGAGGGTTGAGCGTCCCGAACCAAAGAATCGTATTCTTGCGCAGCCGAGTCGTAGCTGTTCGAGGAGTTGCCCCAGCTATTGTTCGAGACTCGAGCACCGCCCGCGTAGGCCGCGGCTGCAATGCTCGTAAAGCTGACCTGTGAAGGCGGCTTGCCGCGCTCATCGAAGAGCCTGGAAGAGCCCAGTTGCGCGTAAGGGTCCACGCCCAACCCGTACATATAGCCTGGCGCATCCTCGCGGCTGCTGGAGCCTCTCCCCCCGGCAATCGACGCTACAAGGGTTCCGTGACCGGTTCGATCATCTCTCAACCCGTCGGTCGCGTAATTAAGGCTGTAGAGGACCCGGCTCTGAAGGGCTGAGTCGAGAAAATCAGGATGAAGTTGAGATGCGAAGGTCGAGCCTCGGTCAAGTCCGGAGTCAGTTACGTCAACTACAAAATCAGATTGAGCATCCAAACTCTTCGCTGCAAGCCATGCCATATAACCCGGTCCACTCGGTTGCGTTTGGTCGGAAGTCAGGTTGCCGGCAACGATCTGAGCGCTTCGCTCGTCGTGCAGTTTGACCGTGGACCCAGGACCGACAAAGATCACGTCGTCGATCGCCGCAATTTCCAACAAACGGTCTACAGGCAACGGTACTGAAATAACCACGAAATTGAGAAATCGTCTCGGCTCGCTGCGGGCGCCCGATGCCGTTCTCATAATCTCAGCGATCGCCGCCACACAATCGGGTGAATCGACAAGCTCGATTTCAACGTCGACGTCTGATCCAGACGAGCCTCCGAGCATTTCGTCAGTGTATGTTGGATCGAGTTTCTGAGAAGGCGCGAGTCGTCCCATCCATCGGATTGGTCGAGCTTCATCCGCGTCAGGACCGGCATCCAGCTCAGCGACTCGCGCAAGCTGGCGCCGATCACCTCGAACGACATAAGCGTTGTTGGGAATATATCCTACGATCTCAGCACCGGTTGTTCGCAGAGCGTCAATCCAGGCGCGCTTGATTGACCCGGCGAACTGAATAATGCGTGTACGCTTTGAAGCGGTTGCGGCGGTGATGATGAGCGGCTGGCGATCTTCGCTGCTGATGTCGAGATCGATGCGAGCTTCAGTGTCCAAGACTCCGCGTTTGAAGAGAATCAAGTTCCGATTGCGAACATTCTGAACCCAAGTTTGCCTGGCGTTATCGGGTGAGGCTTCACTGGGCCGGAGCAACGCGGGACCAACAACCAATAGCCCGGCGAGTAGCCCCGCGAGCAGCGCCGCGAGACCGGCTAAGGTAAACTTCATCTGTTGTGCAGTCGAGCGATTCATCGAGTATCTCTAACAATCGGATGCACTTATTCGAGTTCTACACCGCCGACCGATTATATAGGCTCGTTCCGCCGTTGGAAAGAGATTGCTTTCCTTCGCATCGGCGAAGACTGTCGAAACATGTTGTGAAATGAACGTCGGACTTTCGCGTCGTAAAAGCGTGTACTATCATCTATTCAGCGAGAGGACGACTCGCATTCTTCGGTTGTGGCCAGCTAACGAACGAGGAGGAAACGATGAGGCGAAGGTTTATTAGAGTCACAATGGCTGCGCTAATCGCGGCGCTCGTCTTAACCACACTGCCAACCTTAATTGCGAACGGCCAGACGCGGCGCACGCGACGCCGGCCTGTGACCGCAACGCTGGTGCCTGCGGGAACTCAGTTGAGGATCCGTCTGAACGACACTCTGTCGAGCAAGGAAGGGCGTGCCGGAGACAAGTTCACCGCAACGGTGGTCAACCCGTCTCGCTACGAGGAGTCAAAAGTAAGCGGTCACATTCGCTCGATAAGAAAGTCGGGCCGTGTTGAAGGACGAACGACGATGAGCCTGTCCTTTGACTCGATTCGGCTTTCGAACGGGCGGACCGGCACTCTGCGCGGCGAAGTGTTGCGCGTTTACGATTCGACATCGGCGGATAACGTCGACGAAGAAGGACGCGTTCAATCGGGCGGTCGCGGTAAGCAAACGCTCAAGCGAAGCGGCATCGGCGCGGTCGCGGGAGCAGTGATCGGCGGGCTGGCTGGGGGCGGAAAGGGCGCAGCGATCGGAATGATAGTTGGCGGCGCGGCCGGCGCGGGTTCCATAGCAGTCCAGGGCAGCAAGGAGTTAAAGATCGAGCGCGGGACTGAAATATTGATTCGCGTCAATCGCCGCTGATCGTACCTGTGGTTCTCCGTAGCCCAAGATCAGAGAAGATTAGCAGGAAGCTATCGTCTCATTTCATTACCTGGCATAGACCCGTAGAGCGAGATCGTTCGTGAAAGCCGGCAGCGACTCGCTGTCTGTGATAACCCGCAATTGATCGATGTAGAGATCGGGGGTTTCAATCGGCAAGGACTCCACTATTACCTTGTAGCTTCTGCCGGGCTCAAGAGCCTCGATGCGGGAAGCGAAATGTTTTGTGCCGCCTTCTACGCGCAGCACTTTGACGGGCACATTGTCGGCTGTAATCGAGAACTCAGTAGAGACTTTCTTGCCCGGGTACGCGTACAGAGCCGCGCTCGATTCAGGCGATAAAAAGACAGGCCCGATATGCCTGCCTTGACGAAGGGGCGCGCCGTTGAGCACATTCGCCGTCAGAGTGAAGATGATCGTGGGCCGCTCAGGATCATTCGTATGCAGAGTTGCAGTTTTCGCTATCTCGCCCGACTGGGAAACCGTTTGAACTTCGAGCGTCACCTTTCCCTCTTTGCCCGTGGGAATACTCTTGTCCCAGCTAGTCACTTCGCACCCGCAGCCGGCTGTAAAATCCGTTAACTTGAGTTCCGCGTCGCCGTCGTTC
>JADGNW010000020.1 GCA_017883315.1 Blastocatellia bacterium
GGAAATCAGTTCTACAAATTCATTGACCGATTAGCGGTGTTGCAGATCACGCTGGGATGTACGCCCGATCACTTGATGTACTGTCCTGCTGATCCGGTGAAGAGAGAGCAGATGGCAGCATTCATCATGAGAGGGTTGGGAGAGTTCAATCCGCCTCCGCCGATGTCGCAGCGATTCAATGATGTGCCGCCCGAAAATATTTTCTACAACTTCATTGACCGACTAGCGGTGTTGCAGATCACGTTAGGATGTTCAGCCAGTCCGCCGCTCTACTGCCCGAACGATTCAGTGACGCGCGGGCAGATGGCAGCGTTCCTTGTCAGAGCATTTGGGCTTTAAAAGGAGAGCCGATCCACCAGGCGATGCGGTGAGCGGCGTGAACGCAACATCGATTTGTGCATAAGGCGAAAAATTGACAAACGTGAGACGCAGCCATACAATCGGCTCGCAGGTTACGTCTTTGATCGACCGACCTCGGAGAACATTATGACTCGCGGCGTTTTCAGGCTGCTGCTTGTTCTGATTGTCATCATGGTTCCCGTTGCTTCTGCGCAGCAGCGTCCCTTGCTCACCGAAGACGTAGACATTATCAAGCCGGGCGTCATTCGAATTGAATCAGGCTTTGAGTTTCTTCAGAGGCAGCGGTTTCCTCTCTCCGGTCTGGAGGGCGATGTCGTAAAGCTTGGCGACACGCGGCTGAGCTTCGGGCTCGCTCCCAATGTCGAGTTCCAGATCGAATGGACCGTTCAGAATTTTCTCTCCATCAAGAGCCGCGGTGCATCAGCGATTCCCCTGAAGCTCGGCGCGAACGAATCTGACACCAATGATGTGGGCGATGCGAGGCTTTGGATGAAGATGAAGCTTCGCAACGAGTCGCAGAGCGTGCCCGCGCTCGGGTTTCGTTTCGGCGTCGAACTGCCTAACTCAAATCAGGCTCGAGGAATTGGAACTAACACTACAAACTTCTACGGTGTGGTAACGGCGGGCAAACACCTCGGCAACAAGCTGAACGTGTTTGGGAATATCGGACTCGGGATACTGACCGCGCCTCTAGACGCCACGTCACAGAACGACGTGCTGCTCTACGGATTGGCCGGGACCTACGCGGCTTCAGATCAACTCACGCTGTTGGGAGAAGTGAACGGCTCTCATTCAACGCGCAAACAGGCGCCGCTTGGCACGGAAGGGTTTTCGGAAGCTCGGTTGGGCGCGCAGATTCGCGCGCTTGGCGTGCGCTGGTACGCGGCGGGAATCTTCGGCACATCGAAGCGCGCGCCGAAGACCGGGCTTGCCGTCGGCTTCACCTACGACTGGGACGCATTCAACCCCATCAAATAAATAAGGGGCATCCCCACTTTCTCAACACTCGTGCTCGTGGGTAAGCGGGGCGATCGTTAGCGCGGTCAGTTCGGGTAGATCACTATTCGACGCATCGGGTCTTGTCCTTTGCTCTCAGACTGCAGGCCGCTTCGCTCGATGTAGAGGTGTTGCATTCGGCGGATGTGTCTCGGCTGCGAAGCTAGCTCAACCGGACGGCGGCCCTCTACCGCCTCGATCACTCCGTCTTCTACTTCCTGCATGGCTGCGTCCTCATTATCCGCCCGCGCCGCTGCGCCGAACATATCGCGCAAGAAGTTCTCCATCTGTGTAAGAGTGTTGCTCCGCAACGCGTGGACCTCAACCGCGTGGCCGCGCGCTTCTCGGAGTTTCTGGGATTGGCGCTTGGCGTGGGATTTCAGCGTTAACAGAATGTCAGCTTGCGCGAGGTCGGTAGTCACCGCTACAGGTACACGGAGCGCAGAGATTGCACGTTCAAGTCGCTCGCGATTTATGGCGTAAGGATAGACGTGCATCACCTTGCCTTTTGTGACACGCGGCTCAGTCTCACGCTGATGTGCAACGCCGCCTATACGCTCTGATGTCGCCTGCGCTCGCTCCTTAGCTATCGGCTGGGTGATCGCGACTTCGCCGGCCGCGCTCCGCTCGCGTATTTCGGTGGCGGGCAAGAAGCCTCGAAGCATCAGGTCGACGGCTTCGGCTACGTCGCGATGAATCGCAAGGCGGTCCTTGTTTTGAATCTCTATCAGCACATCGAAGGTCGGCGGGGCTTTTCGCTCAAGCACAGTTTTTTGAGTGCCTCGGCGTCGCGCCTCTTCATCGGAGAGAGTCACCGGGTGTATCCCGCCTACCAGATCAGACAGCGTTGGATTGATCATCAGGTTCTCGAGCGTGTTTCCATGCACGGTCGCGATGAGTTGCACGCCTCGCTCAGCGATCGTGCGAGCGGCAAGCGCCTCCTGTGATGTACCGATCTCGTCGATGACGATCACTTCGGGCATGTGGTTTTCAACCGCTTCGATCATGACCGCGTGTTGGTGATCTGGTTCGGGGACCTGCATACGCCGCGCGCGCCCGATGCCCGGATGCGGAACGTCACCATCGCCGGCGATTTCGTTTGAAGTGTCGACGACTATAACTCGCTTCTCGAGATCGTCGGCAAGCACTCGAGCGGCCTCGCGCAGCAGAGTTGTCTTGCCGACCCCAGGCTTGCCCATCAGTAGAATGCTTTTGCCTGATTCTACGATGTCGCGGATTATGTCGACCGTACCGAAGATCGCGCGGCCTACGCGACAGGTGAGGCCGACGATCTCACCGAGTCGATTTCGCATTGCGGAGATGCGATGAAGCGTCCGCTCGATTCCCGCGCGGTTGTCGCGAGTGAACTGACCCACGCGGCTCGCGACATGCTGAAGGTCTTCGCGAGTCACCAGCGAATTATCAAGGTAAAGAGCGCCTGATATGTATCGCGCTTCCGGCTGACGACCCAGATCGAGCACGACTTCTATCAGCGAGTCCATGTTTCCCGCTGGGTTTCCTGCGCGGGCAAGCGCTTCGCGGATTGGCTGCGGAAGGACGGCGAGCATCAAGTCGAGATTGTCAGTTGAGACGCGTTCCTTTTCGCTGATCGTTGTTACCATTCCGCCCTCGATCGTGGATGATCGGCATCCTTCAGCAGTCTACTAGAAAGGTCCGAGTGCGACTAGCGCCGCTACCAGCCAGCATCACAGCCAGCCTAACTAACCTAACCAACTGCGTCCCTAACCAACTGCGTCGCGGAATGCCGATTGCCTGTTTAACGCCCGGCTTCGGTCTGTACTTTTCAACGGTCCCCACGATACCCCGCCCTCTCAACAGAAGTAGCGCACTCTCGGGCTTACTGATCGGCGGTGCCTGCTCGAAAGTACCGCGAAGTGTAATGCGCGGCTGCCATATTTTGTAACCATATGTTTCGACCAAAGCTCATTGGCGGTCCAGACCGTACGGAGAGACAACGCGGGTTTTCGCTAATCGAGATCGCGGTCGTCCTGATGATCATTGCGATCGTCACGGCGTTCGTCGTGCCCCAGATTGTGGCTTACTTGAAAATGTACCGGCTCGGTGTAGGCGGTCGCGACGTGGCGACGGCGCTTCAACGCGCCAGGTATCTGGCAACTTCCAACAACACTCTTGCCGGCGTTGAGTTCAGCGAGGCGCAACACGTCGACATTGAGCAATACGATCCCGAAGGAAAAGGACCGGCACAGAATCGGGGCGCTATGCACCTGCCCGAAGGAGTGACCGTCGACTCTGATGCTCCCAAGCAAATCGCCTTCGATGGCCGCGGCGTGATCGCGCCGATGCCAAGGGAAGCTCCGAGCATTCGAATCAACGGAGCAGACGGCTATTACTTGTTCGTGGTCGTATCGCCGACCGGGCAGGTAACGGTCTCTGAGCCGCAGCGAGATCACACCTGATTAAAGGGCAGAGTCGAGAAATGAAATTACTAGATCAAGAACGAAACGCACTTGCCCGCAACGCAGCGGGCTTCACGATGATCGAAGCAGTCATTGCGATGCTGGTCACCGTTGTGGGCCTTGTCAGCATAGCGGGGATGTTCACACTCGCGATGAAGACTAACGCCAGCTCGCGGAACTTCACGACCGCAACCATCTTCGCGCAAGACAAGCTTGAAGCGCTCGGCGCCGTTTCTTTTCAGCGGCTGGTGGACCCCGCGAGGATGACGGCGAATCCGGGTGCTCACGGCGCCGACGACGCTTATATAGTTGGCAGCCTCGAGTACGATGCCTCAGCCGCCGACGGCTCATACTACTACGACAAAATCATCCTCGCCGGCCGCGATGACGTAGAGCCGGAAGGCACTGTGACAGTCGTCAGAGCGGACGGCACGGCCGAGACTCGCAGGCCGGATGGAACAGTAACGGCCGGAAATCCATTTGGCGATGATCGAGTCACGTACTCCCGCCGCTGGGTGATCCTGTCGAGCAGCGAACAGAACCCCGCTGACCGAAGACTGACCGTTGCCGTGCGTGTGAAGAGCGAGAACGCGCCCGCCGGCAAGGCGCCCGAGCTTGTCGATCTCTACACCGTGATGACCAATCAGTAAGCGCTCGGAGAGAGGCCGAAGAGGACGATTCTATGAAAAGGAAATCCGGAACGCCGTTAGCGGTCAGAGATTCAGAGAGAGAGACCGTCGCCTCGCGCGACACTCAAGCCAGGCGCGCCAGTGAACCCAGTGAGTATGGTTTCACCCTGGCGGAAATGCTCATCGCGATGGCGGTGTTTACGTTGATCATCGGCTCGGTCGTCGCATTGCTCGCCAAAAGCCAGACAATTTTTCGGACCGAGCAAGGCGTGTCGGAGATGGACCAGAACGCGCGCCTGTTGATGGATTTCATGACGCGCGACATACAGGAGTCCAAGGAGAATTCCCTCGGGCTGGGCTCGAGGTTTCGGTCGATCTACTCTTACGACGGGCCTGAAGGGAAGACCGACGAAGTTACGATAGTTTCATCGGACACCGAATCAAAAGTCCCGGGCGCGGCGCTGCCGCTTATGGCTGCTTCGACAAGGAACTTTTCGGTTGGAGATCGCTACGTCGATGTGCTGCCCAACGGCGCTTCTCGTGTCGATGCACTATCCGTCATCAACTCTCTGACACCGGACGAAGAGTTCATCGTCAGCGGATCACTTCAAGACGGCTCGGTCCAGTTTGATTTCATTAAGGTCAAGGCGGCGAAGCTGACAACGGAAGGAGCGATCGGCATCACCTTCGAGCCTGTGGACCCCAAAGGCGTTCAACCCGAGGTCCCCTTCGGCTCGACCTACGAAGGCGGATCATTCACGATGCGGCCTACAACCATTAAGCGCTACTTCGTCGATCGCAAGACTGATCGTGATCACCCGACGTTCGCGCTGGCAGTAAACGACGGCACGCCGATCACGATCGCGCGAAACGTAGTTGCCTTCCAGCTTCGATATCTGGAAGTCAAAGACGGCGAAGTCGACGGTCAGTGGGTTAAACAGCAAAACATCGCGCGGCAGTACAAGACCATCGCGCTTGAAGTCACGATGACCGCTCGCACTGAGATCAAGAGCGATAAGCAAGCTGAACGCCTGGTCACGCTAGCAAGCGTTATCCGGCCGAGACTGATATCGGGGGGCTCGTTCGGTTCAGCCCCGGGCGATGGCGGCACGAGTTCGCCGGGAGTTCCGGGCGATGGAGGCAACCCCGGAGGCGGAAGCGGCGGCGGTGATGGCTCAGGCACCAACTCGGGCGGATACCCGGGTAGCTACGGCGGAAATGGCGACGGTACGGGATCAGGCAATGACGGCAGTGGTTCAGGAGGATTTGGTAGCGGCGACTACAATCGCGTAACGAAACGGATCGGTAAGCTGCCACGCTTAGGCGAACGCTTGAACCCCAATCCGTAGCCGCAAGGAGCAAGAAGCTTCTTAGCGGACTTTGCGGAACTTTGCGTCTTTGCGCGAAGGGTTCCCTGGAGACGATGATGCTTAACACAGAGAAACATTCCAAACGGCAATTGTCCGGTGACAGCGAACAAGGCATGGCGTTGATCGGCGTGATGCTGATCATGTCGTTGATGCTGATGCTTGCGCTTGCGGTGACCTTTACTTCGCTGTCTGACAAGTCCATCACTTCGAACTTCAAGAACCTCACCAGCGGTTTCTATGCTGCGGAGGCCGGCGTGAACAATCTTCATCGACTGTTGCGCAACGACAAGTTTGTGCTCGCCTCGCTTCCCAACCCGCCGCAAGTGAACGCGGGGCAGGCGACGCTCAATCCAAATGACTTCATCGTCGCCGCCGAACAGGCGTTCAACACAACGGAATACTTTCCGAACAACGCTCAATACAAGACGAAGGTAAAGATCACAGATCTCCAGGTTCCTTATCCTGCGAGCGACAACGACCCTTCCCATGCTGCGAATCGAGTCAAGTTGATCAACCCGCTCTATCCGCAACTCGGGCAGGTTGAGCCTTACGCGGTCACCTATGAGTTGGACTCCGTTGGTGAGGGAATCTCTGGCTTGAACGGCGCGGTGACGTTGGTCGAACAGGGCGTGATCAACTTCAAGCTGCTGGTCAGCGGCAACGGTGGCGGCCTTCGCGTCGGGAGCTTCGCCGAGTTCGCGCTATTCCTGGATCGCTTCGATCCGTACAATCCGCAGGGTCCGTTCATCTACCAGGGGCTCGGGCCGGGCGACAGGTTCTCAGGACGGGTGCACACGAATCAGCGCTTCGGATTCTGGACGGTAGCTGATGGCTCGGACGCGCCGACGTTTCACGGTCACGTAACGCAATCCGACAATTATGCGAGCTACTATCGTTACGGCGCGGGAATCCCTCCGCCGCCGGTCAATGCTGACTCCGACATAGTTGGCGGAGTCCTGGTAGCTCCAAAGTTTCTTGCGGGATTCGATCGGGGAGTGGCTCCGATCCCTCCCACCGGTAATGCCTTTGATCAAGCTCGCGCAGTGCTTGACGGCGGATACCAGTTGTCGGCCGGGCCGCCAACTGATGGAGAGTTGCACAGCGGGCTTAGGCTTGTGAGCGACCTAAATACGCCGCTTGCTGATCCGAAAGATCCCAGCTCGACGACCCCGACTCTCACGCCGGGCGTGTATCTTCCTTCGGACGGCGAGACGTTTTCCGGCAGCGGAATCTATGTAATGGGCAATGTCGATGATCTGCAACTGAGCGCCGATCCGTCGGGAAATCGCCAGGTTATCAAGATCACACAGGGGAAACAGACGACTACAATCGTCATCGACATGGACGCAGGCACAACCACCGTTGACGCAGGTGACGGGACTCGAACGCTCAGAGGAGTTCCGAAGGACCGCTCGATCGTCGAAAAGGGCAATCGTTCGGCGGCGTCTCTCTATGTTCGGGGCGACGTGAATTCGTTTCACGGGCCGGGTCGAGACGGGAGCGGGCAATCGATACCCGCAATCGATTCTGATTTCGCGATGACGGTAACTGCCGGCGGCTTCGCTACTGGTGACGCGCGGCATCCGGTGCAGGGTGGAAACATCACGCTGACGGGAGACCTTACCTACGAAACGCCGGTGGTGGATGCGGCGGGCAATCCGATAAATCCAGGCGCGAACAATGTTCTCGGGATGTTCGCATCGGGCGGGAACATCAACATTCCAAGCGACGGCCGCGCGCCCGACAACCTGACCGTGAACGCTTCAATCGCGGCGTTCGAATTGAGGGACCCGGCCGGGAATCCGTACCTCGACGGTAACGGTCAGCCAGTTGGCGGCCGAGTCAGATCAGATGTTCTTGATTTCTATGGCAAGCCGTTTCGAGGGAACTTCAATCTCGTCGGCGGCGAGCAGTCCTCGAACTACGACAACCTCGGAGTGTACGACGGGCAATTCCACGGTTACATGTACAAAGGCAAGTGGGACCCTCGTTACGACAGCGGCCAATCCCCGCCGTTCTATCCGGGCTACGTCGTTGATACTGGCGGCCCGGCGGGCGCGCCTACAGTGAAAGCTCAGACGAATAGCCCGGTAATATTGTCCTACAAGCGAGTGTACTACGGAGCGGGTCAGCCTGCGGTTGTGCGTTAGGACTGATCGTTAGCCATCCGCATGAACTTCTCGGGTTGCAAAAGGCTGGCGATGGAGATGTCTTCGTCGATGGCTTCCCAATGAAGGCCGATTCCGCCCCCGATCAGTTCCCAATCCTCTCGCTGGTTCGGACTAGCCGTTAGAAGGCGAGGAAACCACACCAAAGGAACCGACACGGTTCGGCCATCATCCAGAGTCACTGTAATGGCGTCGTCGCTACACGACACCTCAACGGCGAGAACTTCACTGGTTTCCACTAAAGTAGACATTCCATTTCTCCACGAACAAATCTCGATTCTCCAGAACCAACTCTCGAATCACGGTCAGTTCGTAACTTCGAAAGCCCCGGTTCGACGCCAACGCTACCGGATCGAGCCAGAACTTTGCATAGCGGCCAGCGTGTGCTACGTGAATATGAGGGGGCTCGCGGTCCTCCAAGCTGTAGAAGAAAAATCGATAGCCGCGAACCCTTAGCAACACTGGCACGGCATCAGTTTACCGCACGGGATTCAATTCGAGAAGCTGAGCGTCCTAGTTCAGCTCGATCAATGCGAAACGTCATCCGGCCTTCGCGTAGAAACATCATTCATGTGAACGCTCGCCGAAGGATAATGAGAATGTCAACAAAATCAAGTCTGGCTTGTGATTTCCAGTTGAAGATCTATATCGTGTGCCGTTTCTTTCACTGCCGTGCTTTAGACAATTCTTCAATCGCTCGGTGAGTCGGACTCCTTTGTGAACTTCGAAAAAAGAAGCATGACCGTTCCTTCGCCTGGTCGGTATTCCGTATAGGGATCTTCATCCTCCGACTCCGGTCCAACATAAACGTACTCTCCGAACAATCGAGCGTGACTCCGGGAAATGTCTTCGGGGCTAAACTGTAAGCGAGCGAACATGTCCACCGACTCGTTGCCGTGGCGCTCCAGAAGTTGATCCGCGCGCTTGCCAGCGGCGAAGAGTTCCTTGAAGTTACCTAGGGGCGCTCCGGCGGGCAGAATCACTTCGACCGTGGTTCCGATCGTCGCACCGTATGGAAGATTAAACGCTTTGCAGAGGCTGCGACTCGCAGGAAACGGTCGCCCCTTGAATTTTAGCTGAAGGCGAATCTCGGTCCCCGATAGAGACCTCGGGAGTAAGAGGAAGTTGTTAGTGACGCTTCGCGAGAGTTCGAAGTCATCATTCGCAGCTTCCTCTGGTCTTGGCTGGATATGTCTTTGGAGATCGCGCCTCAGTTTCGTAACCAAGTCAGCCGGGCCGTCGAAGGTGTCGGTTGTGTGTTCTCCCGGAGCGTACGCTTGAAGCTCGCCAGCTTTTCGCGCGGTATTGTGTCTAGATCGATATCGCTCAGGCGAAGAGTACTGTCTTCGTAACGGAGGTATATCAGAGTCTCAAGACCTAGTTCACGCGCTCTTTCATACTCGAGCTGGGTGAACGACTTTCCTGATGCCTCATCAATCGACCCCAGTCGAAAGCCAATAAGCCCGACGTACACATTCGATTGCTCCACCTCTGCCAAACATGTTTCGAGGGGTCCCTCAGTCCGGGCGCCGAAGGCCTCCATCCCTCTCACGTCTACGTCGCATGCGCCGAGGAGATCCCACACAGCACGTCTATGCTCAGACAGGTCCCGGAATGTTGAGGAAACAAAGACAGTATTTCTCATGCTTAGATTCCCGAGAGCTGCCGTATCACTTGTCAGATCCCAATCTTCGCTAACGCATCGGCTACTTGCCCCATTAGCATCGTCGCATTGGGATGTGACGCCTCGAATTGCTCTATTCCTTGTCTCAATCCTTCACCGAGTCCCTCGTGTGCGTGTTGCTGACCGCTATCGAGCGACCGCGTTAGCTTCTCTATGTCGGCCATCAACGTCTGAAGAATTTGCCGTTCGTTCTCATCTACAGACTCAATCTGTTGAAGCTCGGCGTGCAATTGCTCAAGCGTTTGGTGGAGTTGTTTTTTGTCCATTGTGGAAGACTATATCGGGTATCAGTGCGTAAATCTATGACTACCTAACTCTCGATCTTATCCGACCCTACTTGGCGGCGGGATTGTTTCATTTTCCGGCGGGAGCGTCGCCTCTTCGTCATCTACCAAATCGTGGTCGATGTGGTCAGGCAGATCGGGGTCTCGAAGAATTGTTTCAGCGCCCCATCTCTCTTCTTGAGTTGGGTCGCCCCCCAACGGTGCGGTCGCTCTCTTATCCGGCGCAACGCTTGAGCTGAGCCGCCCGCCGCTCACTTGCGCAATCAAAACCGTGATGTTGTCTTCGCCTCCGCGTTGGTTGGCCAGGCCGATGAGTGCCTCGCAAGCTTCCTTCAACGAATCAGCGCGATCGACAGTCGTTTTCATCTCGTCCATGCGCACTTTGTTTGACAGGCCGTCGCTGCACAACAGCAACGCGTCATTGTCATGGAGGGCCAGGCGGTCGATGACCACGTTGACGCTGGGCGATGCGCCTAATGCCTGCAAGATTACGTTTCGATAAGTGTGGCGCTCGGCCTCTTCCTTGGTTATGTGGCCCGCTTCGACCAACTGCCCGACAAGCGATTGATCGCGGGTGATTTGCTGAATGCGCCCGCCTCGAATCATATAAGCGCGGCTGTCGCCTACCTGTCCAAAGTAAGCTGTAGTACCAAACAATCCAACCGCCGTGAACGTCGCGCCCATCCCCGAATATTCGGAGCGCTTCAAACTCATCTGGTAGACATATAGATTCGCAAGCTCGATCGACAAGCGCAGACGTTCGTGGAAGGGCAGCTTGGAATAGGCAGGGCTGGCCTGGAGCTCGAGCATGCGATCGCGCACGCACTCGACGGCCAACCTGCTCGCAACCTCTCCGGCCAATGCGCCGCCCATGCCGTCAGTAACCGCGGCGAGCGAGCCGTAGTGACTCTGGTTGAAGCTGGTAAGCTTCTCGGGAGCACCGCCCCCTTCGCTTCCCGGTTTCCAGGTCTCGGCGGTCGAAAGGTTCAAGACCAGAAAGTTATCTTCGTTGCCGGGCCGGACTACTCCCACATCGCTTTTTGCGTACAGCGAGATTTTGAATGCGACGTCTTCCGCCATAACTTAATTAGAAACCAGCTTAGCGCGGGAACTCAAGCAACGCTCAACCGAGTGTCTTTACTAATGCCTCAGAGCTTTGAATCGCGGTGATTATGATGGATTTCTTACTCCATCGCAACGCTTGTAAGACCCGGTCCGCGGTCAGTAGTCAATTAACCTAAAGCAGCAAGGAGTCGACTGGTGATACTGGATACTGACAACGGACCACTGACCACGGACTACTGACTACTGACAAAGGACCACTAACTAACTTCCGATCTTGCTGAGCGCCTGATCCAGGTCTGCGATGATGTCCTCGACGTCCTCGATTCCAACCGAAACTCTCACAAGACCGTCAGTGATTCCCAAACGAATTCGCTCAGCTTCCGGAACCGAAGCGTGCGTCATCGTCGCCGGGTGGGAGATCAGCGTCTCCACTCCGCCGAGCGATTCGCCGAGCGTGCACAGCCGCACTGATTCAAGCACCTGCCTCGCGTTTTCAAGCGAGCCGGTTTCAAACGAGATCATTCCTCCAAAGCCGGACATCTGCCGCTCAGCAAGCTCATACTGTGGGTGAGACTTCAGGCCCGGATAGTAGACCTTCTGGATCTTCGGATGTTCCGCCAGAAACTGCGCGACTACGCGGCCGTTCTCGTCGTGTTGTCGCATTCGAACCGCCAGCGTCTTAGTCCCGCGCATCACCAGCCACGAGTCCATCGGCGAGAGAATCGCTCCGGCCGCGTTCTGAATAAACGCCATCGCGCGAATGTCTTCTTCATCGTTGAGAATTACCGCTCCGCCGACGCTGTCGCTGTGGCCGTTCAGATACTTGGTGGTTGAATGAACGACGATGTCCGCGCCCATCTCGAGAGGCCGCTGAAAGAACGGGCTCATGAACGTGTTATCGACAACGAGGCGAATTCCGCGGCGTCGCGTGATCTCGGACACCGCGCGCATGTCTACCAGAGACATAACCGGGTTGGTTGGAGTCTCGATGAATACCGTTCGAGTTTCTGCTCTTGCTGCTTCTTCAACATTCTGAGGCTCGCGGGCATCGACGTAGCTGAACTCGAGTCCGAAGTTCCGAAGCACCTTGTCGAACAATCGAAACGTGCCGCCGTAGGTGTTATCGCTTACGATCACATGATCGCCGGATCTGAGCAGCGTCATCACCGCGTTTGTAGCTGCCATTCCAGAAGCGAAGGCGAAACAGGCCCTTCCTTTTTCGAGAGCCGCCAAATTGCGCTCGAGCGCCATTCGAGTGGGGTTCTGCGTGCGCGCGTACTCGAATCCTTTGTGCTTGCCCAGTCCTTCTTGCGCGTACGTTGAGGTCTGATATATCGGCACGGTCACCGCCCCGGTTGCGGAGTCTGGCTCCTGCCCGGCGTGTATTGCCTCGGTAGAAAACTTCATTCGTCAATCTCCATTCGGGTTTGTCGTTTGTTAATCTAGCATCTTTGCGAGGGCTTTTGCAGGGAAGTTCGCCTTGATTGTATAGTCTCAGTCATCTAAGAGACCTTGCACGGTTGATAGAGGACCAGGAGACGCAGATGGAACAACGAGACAAAGAGAGATTGCTGGCGAATCTCCAGTCGCTTCCGAACGAGCTTGATGATTTGCTCGAGGACCTCGATGAAGAAACGCTGAAGTGGCGCCCGATTCCAAACAAGTGGTCGATAAAAGAGATTATGTGCCATCTTCGCGATATGGAACGACTGGCGTATCTTGCGCGCTATCGGCGAATGCTGACGGAAGACAATCCGCTTCTGCCAAACGTGGATCAGGACCGAATGGCATTCGAGGGCGACTATATCAATCAAGACACGAAAGCCGCTTTGGAAGAATTCAAGTGGCTTAGACGAGAGACGGTCAACACTCTACAAGGCACTCCACCCGAATACTGGTCTCGCGTGGGCATACACGAGACCGACGGTCCGATGACGATCGAACAACTGGTAGTTCGCCAGATCAAAGGCAACGACATGAACCACCTGGTTCAGATGAAAGACATCGTTCGATTGAAGATGCCGTGGTGAAAGATCAGAGGTCAGAGGTCAGAAGTCAGAAATCAGAAATCAGATGTCAGCAGCGCGACTAGTGACTCTGACCTTCGAAGTCCGACTTCTGACTTCTGACTTCTGGCCTCTGACTTCCGACCTCTGATCTCTGGCCTCTGACTTCTTTTTCTTGACCTGTTACAAAACCGTCGTGTAAGATCGGCTCAGGCTGAGGGTTTCTGCAAGGTTGGTGATTGACTCGCTAATTTTTTACCAACGCTAACGCGACGGGGGCCTTAATAGCACCGGCAGGCGCGATGCCCCACACTGATCGGGGATGTCAAATGCCGGAGCCCGGGTCACCCACCTGTTTTCAAACAGGTTCAAAGTTAGTAAGTCACACGGCCGCGCGGTTGCCCTCTAGCGTTTTTATGGGACATCCTCCGAGCGACACC
>JADGNW010000176.1 GCA_017883315.1 Blastocatellia bacterium
ACACAGCAGGACGGATTTACCTATGCGTATACCCCTCAGGTGCTGATGGCGTGGGTGACGGATTCTCCCCACTGGGCAAACAAGCGCACGACTTCGCTGAGCTATCGCATGTTGAGCTCGATGCAGGGCTCCCTCGGCATCGGCGCCAACATTGCGAAGTGGAACGACGAGGAAACCGCAACCGCCAAGAGGCTGATCGCCGCCTACCGTCGGGTGCAGCCTACCATCGTGCAGGGCGACCTATATCGGCTGATTTCGCCGCGCAATGGCAGCGAATTTTCTGCCACGCAGACGGTGAACCGCGATAAGAGCCTGTCGGTTGTATTCGCGTTTATCCATTCCACGCA
Organism: Blastocatellia bacterium; assembly: GCA_017883315.1. Classification (GTDB taxonomy): domain Bacteria; phylum Acidobacteriota; class Blastocatellia; order UBA7656; family UBA7656; genus Onstottus_A. The sequence continues at coordinate 348 of JADGNW010000176.1, forward strand.
GGAGGGACGCATGTTCCCGCGTCTCAAGCTGAAGGGGCTTGACCCGGCGCAGCAATACACGCTGACCCCGATCGAGGGCAAAGCCCGTGCTGCCACTCCGCAGACCGCCAGCGGCGCATGGTGGATGAACCATGGGCTGGATATGGATGAAGAGTTCCGCGGAGACTTCCAAGCCGCGGCGTTCCAGCTCGACAAGAAATAGCATGCAATGAAGCCGGCGCCTTCCATTCGGGAGGCGCCGACTTCTTATGCTCAGACAGTTTCGATCGAGGCGGCCTTCAATGTGAAGGACACACTCTGCGAACCCAGCCGCGCATGCTTTGCAGTCAGGTGCACCGTGCCGGCCGTCTCCCCGGCACAAACCCAAACCGCGCACGTGCCACCGACAAGCGAGAACGGATTGTCGCCGATCAACTTTGCGGGGCCTTCGAGGGTGAAGCTGATGGCGTCGTTCGCGAAAGGCCGCACTGCTCCGAACTCGTCGGTGACCCGCACGACAACGCGCGTCGTATCCGCACCGTCGGCGATCAGTTCTTGATCGTCGGGAAGTAGAACCAGCTTCTTATCCACGCCGCTTCCGGAGACCGTTTTCGAGATGACCATCTTTCCATTGACGTAGCCATCCATGCGCAGATCGCCCCATCCGAGTCGAACATTTTTCAGATCGAGCTTGCTCATGTCCAGCACAAAAGGAGCGTACTTCAGATGGTTGAATTCGGTGCGGTCCGGGTCGATCTCTGCGACGGGGACCCAAGGATTGCTTTCGATGCTCTCTGCGCGCACGAAGAGCTTGATGTGATCGCAGTTTGAGCAGAACACCGCCTTTGTGAAGCCAATGGACTCGTCGCCGCGCGCCCAATGAAACGCCGGCTCGAGCACCGCCTCTTCTTCAGGATCGCACTGCGACTTGTAGAAGCCGGCAGCCGGTTTCGGCTCGCGGAAGATATCGGTCACGCCGTGATAGCAGATACGATCGCCGGATCCAAAGTTGGCGTGAGTGTTGTAGTCAAAGGCACACCAGCCAATGCCGCCGGCATATTGCGGATCGGAAGCGAGCTGATTGTGGATCCGCGCGTGACGTAACGTGTGTTCGCGCTGCCGCTCGTTTTCATCGACCGTTTTTGTCGGGAAAGTATGTCCCACAAACTCCGTGTTGAGATAGCGGGGATACTTTGGCGGTTTCAACGGGAACCCAAAATCGTTCATCGTGAATACATCTTCGAGGAACTCCGACTCCTGAAAGTAGCGGATACCGCCGGTCTGCCGCGAATCATCGAGGGCGTGAGCGAAGGCATTGGTGCGCACATAGAAGCCATGATCGTCTTGTGACTCGTTGATGCGAACTCCCCAGAGAATGATCGAGGGATGGTTCCAGTCGCGGCGAATCATGCGGCCGACGTTATCGATGGCCACCAGCTTCCAGCTTTCGTCGCCGATATGCTGCCAGCCAGGGATCTCTTCGAGGACCAGCAGGCCGATCTCGTCGCAACGGTCGAGGAAGTGACGCGACTGCGGATAGTGCGAGGTGCGCACGATGTTGCAGTGCAGCCCCTTGCGGAGAATGTCGGCGTCTTTGCGTTGTACGCGACCGGGCATTGCCTGTCCCACAAACGGAAAAGTCTGATGGCGATCGAGGCCGCGCAGCTTGACGATCTTTCCGTTGAGTGAGAAGCCATGATCGGTAAATGTCGCTTCGCGGAAGCCGACGCGCCGCGTGTCCTGATCGATCACCTTGCCGGAACGGAGAAGCTTGACGTGCACGGTGTAGAGATGGGGCTGATCAAGATCCCACAGCTTCACATTGCCGATCTTGGATATTGACACCGTGTGGCGCGCCGGGTCCTTGAGAGTTTCCATCGATGCGTACACAGGCGCGTCGTTGTACGGATCGAGCTTCGGATCTACATCACCGGCAGCGGCCTGCCCAACGGTATGCGTTCCCTTGGCGATGACCTGTTCGCCGTCTCTCAATTCGGCTTCGAGCGAGAGCTCGCCGGCGCCTGTAACTTCGCCTGCCAGGAAGCAGTTCACGTCGAGCGAGGGATTACCGCTCATCGCGTCTTTGGGTTGAGCGAAGATGTTATCGATGTAAGTGGGTGGAACGACCCGAAGAGCAACTTCTCGATAGAGACCGCCGAAGGTCATGTAGTCGATCTCATAGCCAAAGGGTGGAATATCCGCGCGCTCGGTGGAGTCAACCTGCACGACCAGAACATTCTCGGCGTCCTGGTGCAGATGCTTGGTCAGTTCAAACGAAAAGGGAGTGAACCCGCCCCTGTAGTCACCGAGATGAACGCCGTTGATCCAGACCGTTGACGCGGTCATGACGCCTTCAAAGTCAACGAAGACGCGCTTTCCTTCAGCGCCCTTGGGAAATTTGAAACGACGGCGGTATGTAGAGATGAATTCGTAATCCTTGTCGTCGAAGCTGTGCCAGGGAAGCTCAATATTCGTGTGAGGAATGACAACGCTTTGAAACTTTGAATCGTCGAAGCCGGGCGCCTCCGCGCCGGCTACATTTGCCGGATGAAACCGCCAGTTGCGGTTCATAGGATGAATCGTTCTGCCCTGCACAAGCTGCTCGTCGGCAAGCGCCGATGATCCAGGCAGAGCTGTCGTGGCCAATACCGCACCGGCCGTTTTGATAAAGTCGCGTCGAATCACAATCAATTCCCCTCTCAGTTATGCAATCCAGGTACGAAGTGCGTGGCCCAACCGATCAATCGTGACTGGCTCGGTTTGTTGCGAAAGATCGAACTCCGGTGGAGCGATAATGTACGCCTGCGAAAGGCTTTCAGCCAGGCACACGCACACCGTAGAGTGCTGATATTCCTCATAGCGACCGGCGGCGAGCCACACATAAAGGGCCAACATTTGCGCGTCGATGGCGCTGCCTTCGAAGTCGTCCACGGCGGGCAAGGGATTGACCTGGTCAGGATTCTCGAAAACCGCCACCCCGGTAAACGGCTTGGGCTTGCTGCGTACTCCAAATTTCGCCGCGAGCAACGCTGGACGAGCGCGCCGGAATGCTTCAGAGGACGCCCACTCCACAAAAGAGTTGCCGAAGATGACCGCGCCATTGCCGGTGAGATACAGCGACCGAACAAACTCGCGCACCGCTGGGTCAGACGCAACCTCTGAAGGACACCAGGGTAGGACATCGACTTTGCGCAGCCGATCGAAGACTGCGTCGGCGTCGGCCAGGTCTTTGCGCATTGTGTTCATTTCATGCGAAAAGTTTTGCCGGTAGGCATCGAGCCTTGCGTAGCTCAACAAGATGGCCTTTACATTCGGTGTTGCGGGCGACTGCTGGCTAAGAATCGCGTCAACCGCGCTCCGTTCCGCATCCACCACCCACGTGTCGGCTGCTGAGCCTTGATTTCGATTTCTGACCACGTCGAGAAGTCCTTCACCGGGAGCGCCAGGCTCGCCTTTGGCTCCGTTGAGGAGAATTTCGAACGGGTGCGAAGTTTTTTCACTCGGCCCGAGATCGAGCGTCACAGGCGTTCCGATTCCCTGCCAGCGCCGCCATGCGGTCGTCGCGTTCAGCGGAAGAGTGTGAGGAAGGTCGAGGAGAACCAGCCGCTTTACTTCCTTGTCCGCGGTTCCTGCGGTCTTAGCTCCATGGCGATCGGCTGTATCAAAGACCGCCTGCACGGCGCGCCGCCACTCTTGAAAGTAGGGAGAACGCGCCAATTGAGAGGAGTTCTGGATGGTCTGTTCGGTGGTTGAGAATTGCCAGTCTCTAACTCCCATCTTCGCTTCGAGATCGCTCACGGTACCAAAGAGCACGGAAGATTCTTGCGGGGCTAGACTCTGCACATAGAGAAGGAGCCGCTCGACCGACAGTCTCTCTTTGGGGAACAAGTGCTCCCACTGGCGGAGTTGTTGATTAACGAACGGAAGGAATGTCACTGGCAGGCGCTTGAGAACACCCTTGTCCAAGGCTCCCTGCAGATCATTCGGCAACTTGTCCGCGACCGCCATCATTGCTTCCATTTCAAATCTCGCAGTTGGCTATCCACGAAGTTCCTTGAGCATTGCGCCTTGCACATCCAGAGGGCGGCAGCCGAGCAGACCGGCGAGCGTCGGGCAGAGATCGATGTGGCGTATGGGTCGCTCGATGATCTGCGGCTTGTCGATCCCAGCGCCTAATGCCAGCATCCACGTATCGCGCGTCGACTCTTCGTTGGCGCGATGATTGAAAAATCCATTGGTCGAAGACCCATCGGGATCACGCCCGAATTCAGGCAGAATCACCATCGTGGTCTTATCCCGATAACCGGGGTTGGCTTCCACTTCCTGCCAGAGTTGATGAGCGAGACGGTCGGCCGTCTTGATGCCCGCAAGATGCAGCGCGAACGAACCAAAATGCGCGGCTTCCACATCAGAGAAGGCAACCACCAAAACGCGCGGCGAAAACTTGCGCATGACTTCACGCGCCATATAAAAGGTAAGTTCGTCTCCGGACGTGGGGCCGCCGGCGTGCACAAAGCTGGCGACTGCCGTTGCGATGCTGCCTTGCACGCGCGGATCAAGCCGGTCGGCGGCATCGAA
>JADGNW010000177.1 GCA_017883315.1 Blastocatellia bacterium
GACTCATGATTATAGTCGGGAGTTGCTTACCCGCTGCCGGCTTCGGCGAGTACAGTTCTGCGGTTAATCTCACACCTTCGCTCATGACGTTCGCCTTGCGATAGTCGATGTCATCGGGCGGCGTGAAAGCTCGCGGCGCTTGCTGCGCGCATATCGAAATAGAAAGCGCGAACAGTATCGCGCCGATCAACAGCGTCGAAACTCTGCGACATTGCATAGCGTGCTCCTTTGATGTAGGTATGTAGACCCGTGATACCCCTGCGCGGCGCATTATAGATACGGAGCCACCGAAATGCCACTGCTACGCACGCCCGACGAACGATTCGCAAACTTACCGGACTTCTCTTTCGAGCCACGCTACGTTGACATCAATTGCGCGCGCGTTCACTACATTAACGAAGGCCACGGCGAAACCATCCTGTGTTTGCACGGTGAGCCTACCTGGTCCTATCTCTATCGCAAGATGATTCCCATACTATCCAGGGGGCATCGGGTGCTTTCGATGGACTTCATAGGGTTCGGGCGCTCGGATAAGTTCAGCGACCCGATCGAATATTCTTTTGAGATGCATCGCTCGACGATCGCGGCATTCATAGAAAAGCTGGACCTTCGCGGGATCACAATGGTCGTTCAGGATTGGGGCGGCATCCTCGGGCTTCGAGTCGCTACCCAGATGCCGGATCGACTCTCGAAGCTTGTGATCATGAATACCGGGTTGCCGACCGGTGACGTGCCGCCGACCGACGGCTTCATGAAGTGGCGGGCTTATGCTGCCAGCACGCCGGATCTGCCTTGCGGAATCATCGTGCGGCGGAGCGCGGTGAAACGAGAATCGATCACGGATGAGATAGTGGCGGCTTATGATGCGCCCTTCCCCCACGCGACATATAAAGCGGGAGCGCAGATGTTCCCGCTGCTTGTGCCGATCGAATACGATCAGGCGGGTGCGGCCGAGATGCGCGAGACCCGTGAAGCATTGAGGACCTGGACCAAACCTGCGCTGGTGATGTTTTCCGACGGAGATCCAGTCACTCGCGGCGGCGATCGGTTTTTCCGAAAGCTCATCCCGTCAGCGAAAGACGAGCCCGAGATCGTGATCGAAGGCGCGGGACACTTTCTGCAGGAGGAGAAGGGCGAAGATATCGCGCATCACATAGTGAGCTTCATCGAGAGAAGCGCGCTTCGCTGAGGGGCCGCTCCTTTTTCTTTGTCTTCCCGTTCGTTTATTCCAACGAGGCCATTCCAACAAGGCCCGCTCTGAAAAGCGGATGGAACCTGTTGCGTGGTTGATTCGCTTTGTAACCAGAGCTGCGTTTCATCGGATTCCCTGCCCGCGCTTCGCCTGACCGGCTACCGGTCATTCTTCCGCGAGATCCCGCCACTCGTCTCGTCGCTGCGCGCAATTAACTTTGGAGAGGAGCAGCATCCAACCCATCCAGTTTTATCTTGAGGGTCGTCCGTCAAAATATTGTTTGACAGGCGGGGCCTGCTTAAACTAATATTAGCAGCGTTAGTTCTAATATATTCTCCTTTAGCGGCTCGAGAGGGAGCGCTTGCGGATGAGTTGCGACACCCAGAGACAATTCGTCCGCGTGTGTTCCCTCACTTTTTTGATATGACGCCGCCACGCGATGAGGCCGGCAGCCCTGGGCCGCGGAAACTGGCCTCAGAAACCAATCTAACTTTGGCCTAACTTTGGCCTGACTTTGAGCCCACGCTTTCTCATGCAGCAATCTCAGCATGCATTGACGTAACGACGCGCCGGTTGTTTAATTTGCCTGCCCGAATCTCATCTGGTAAGGGACGACGAAATATCTGCCACTAAGTCACCAAGACACGAAGGTACACCAAGAGGTGAACAATGAAAGTTCTAATCAAGAACGGGAATGTTGTAACCGCAGTCGATGATTATCTGGCCGACGTCTTAATCGAGGACGAAAAGGTTGCAGTCATCGGGCGCCAACTCGATATGGAAGCTGATCGCACGATCGATGCTTCCGGCAAGCTCGTGATTCCCGGGGGCATCGACCCGCACACTCACATGGAGCTGCCGTTCGGCGGGACCTTCGCTTCCGACGATTTCCGAACCGGAACAGCCGCTGCCGCACATGGTGGGACGACTACGATCATCGACTTCGCGGTTCAGTCTCATGGCGAATCGCTGATTCAAGCCGTCGATAACTGGCACAAGAAAGCTGAAGGCAAGACGGCAATCGACTACGGCTTCCACCTGATCACCACCGACCTGCCCGACGAGCGCGTGCCCGAGATGCGCCAGCTCATCAACGAAGGCGTCGTGAGCTTCAAGCTCTTCATGGCGTACCCGGGCGTCTTCCTGGTAGACGACGCGACCATCTATCGCGCGATGAAGAACGCCGGGAAGTGGGGCGGGTTGATTTGCATGCACGCCGAAAACGGAATCGTCATAAACGAGATCATCAAGCACGCGCTGGCCGAGGGAAAGACCGCGCCGAAGTATCACGCGCTGACTCGTCCGACTAAGGCAGAGGCTGAAGGCGTGCACCGCGCGATCGCGATTGCGGAAATGGCGGAGGCTCCGGTGTACATCGTTCACCTGAGCTGCGCGGACGCGCTTGAAGAAGTTCGCGAAGCGCGCGACAAGGGGCTTGCCACTTATGCCGAGACGTGCCCGCAGTATCTGTTCCTGGACTACTCGCTTTACGAGCGCGAAGGTTTCGAAGGCGCGAAGTGGGTGATGACTCCGCCGCTGCGCGAGAAGTGGAACCAGGACAAGTTGTGGCAAGGACTCCAGGGAAACGATCTGCAAGTCATTTCAACCGATCACTGTCCGTTTTGCATGAAAGAGAAGGAACTGGGCCGCGACGACTTCACTAAGATTCCAAACGGCGGGCCGGGAGTCGAGCACCGGATGAGCTTGATCTACAACGGCGGCGTGGCAGGCGGAAAGATCAGCTTGAATCGCTTCGTCGAGTTGACCTCGACTTCGGCGGCGAAACTCTTCGGCTTGTTCCCGCGCAAAGGAACGATTGCCGTTGGATCGGATGCCGACATTGTAATCTTTGACCCCAACGAAGAGATGACCATCTCGGCTGAGACTCATCATATGAACGTGGACTACAGCGCTTATGAAGGGATGAAGATCAAAGGCGTTACGAAAACTGTTCTGTCGCGCGGCCGCGTCGTGATCGAAGATGGCAACTACGTCGGCAAACCCGGCGACGGCGAGTTCCTCAAACGCAGCACATTCAGCGGCCGATACTAGGGCCGATATTAGGTTAGATATGTCAATCAGTGGCGGCAACGGACGGGGCGACCCCGAGCGCAAGAAACGGATCAATGTGCTGAAGCGCCATGCTGATGAGCTAGCGGGCGGCGAGGCAACTGGCTGGAGGTCTGACGATCTATCGCCTGAGATGGAGGAAGACTTCTTGCAGAACATCGTCGCCTATGAAGCTGCTCCGTGGACGACTCATTACCAGCAACTCGAAGAGGCGGCCATCGAGCTGCCAGCTCAGGAGACGATGGATGATGAGAAGCTGACATCGAAGCTCTGGGAAGTGGTCGAAGCGCTCGCTCGCATGCGGGCATTCCTTAGCAGCACGAATCATCTCAGCGACCGGGAGCTCTACACTGAGTTGTGGAGCGACGTGCTGCGCGAGGAGACCAAGGCGATGGTGCTTGACGAGTACTCGGCGTGGCGCATCGACCTGATCGGGAGCGGCAGCGAAGAGGACATCTACCTCTGGATGAAATACTACGCGGATGAAGAAACGCGCCGTCAGTGGAAGAACGACTTTCCGGATTACGAGATGCCCGAGCACGAAGACCCGCCTTACGATCGTGACCGTCATCTTCCCGGCGCGGGGTATTGAGCAGACAGCGAAGTTCGCAGAGAGCCGGTTATTGGCAATGGTTGTTCACAACTTTACTGTACAATGACTGCAGGATACGCAAATGGACATATCGTTGACGTCACAACTGGAGAAGGTGGTAAGGGAGAAAGTAGCGTCCGGTTTGTACAATTCCGCTAGTGAAGTGGTGGGTGAAGCTCTGCGGTTGCTTGACGACCACGATCGCCTGCAGCAAATCAAACTCGAGCGGCTTCGCAATGACCTTCAGGAGGGACTGGACAGCGGAGAGTCTGCCCCCCTCGACATAGACGCAATAAAAGCTGATGGCCGAAAGCAAAGCCGACTCGCACAGAGTAAGCGAAGAAAGCGACGTTAATGCCCCGAGTTCTCAGGAAGCCCCTAGCGCGGGCTGATCCTCGATATCGGGAATCACGTTGCCATATGACAGTCCCGCCAAAGCAGGCCGCCTCCTCGATACGATCCACTAACACTGTCAACCCCTCGCATTGCCCAAGCGCCGCACCGAAGATAGAATGGCACTGAACCCAATCCTATCTCGCGAGGACTTAAGCATGGCGGACTGGCAGAGCAATATAGTGATGGAAGAAGTGACCGATCCCCAAGAGCTCGCGAAAGCGCGGGTGCAGGATGAGCGGTTTGACCGCAACTCCACGTGGTTGCAAGCTCACATCCCGGAGGTCTATTCGCGCTATCGCGGCAAGTGCATCTGCATTGCAGGAGAAGAACTATTTGTTGCGGACACCCCTGAAGAGGTCCTTGCTCAGGCGAGAGCGGCACATCCGGAAGACAATGGCAGTACCCTGCTTCGCTACATACCTCGAGAGAAAATGGCCCGTATCTATGCGGATAAATGGCAAGTGGCTAATGTGTGATGACGGCGTCGTGAGACCAATGGTTCGTGGCGAGGTCTTGGCTGGCGATGATTCGTGGGAGTGGGTCGAGTTTCTGGTTGACACCGGGGCCGATCGAACCGTGTTCACCGCAGCAACTCTTGCAAAGCTGAGTCTGCAATCCGTAACAGCACACGAAGGCATCAGCGGTCTGGGCGGCGGCGCCGATTCCGTCATCGTTGAAACTCAGATTCGGCTGACCCGCGAGAATTCCGGCAAGGTGGTATTCCGCGGCCACTACGCCGCAGTAACAGAGTTGGGTTCGCTGGACATCGACGTATTGGGCCGTGACATCACTGGCCTCTTCACCGTCATTGTTGACCAGCCAGGTGACACTATCTGTCTGTTGGGCCAACGCCACCACTACGCGATTCAACACGATTGAATCACCTCATCTGATTGAACTGCTCGATGAGAGAGTCTCGCCTTACCTGGAGAGACATACCACCCACAAAAGATGATGAATAGCAGCGATGATGCTGCTAGAATGCGCTAATCCAATCACCGGAGGAGAGCATGGCCGCTCAGGGGACTCTGTATAAACCGGACTTCGTCGAGCTCAACGAAGACGTCTCGGACAGCCCGCTGTGGAACAAGGACCTCGCGCCTGTTCCAATCGCGCGGCGAAACTGGACCACTTACAACTATGCCGCGCTCTGGATCAGTATGGCGCACTGTATCCCAACCTACATGCTTGCATCGAGCCTTATCGATCTTGGCATGAACTGGTGGCAGTCGCTTATGACGATCTTGTTGGGAAACGTAATCGTACTCGCGCCGATATTGCTGAACTCGCATCCGGGAACGAAGTACGGAATTCCGTTTCCCGTCTTTGCTCGCGCAAGCTATGGGACTACGGGTTCGAATCTTCCAGCGATCATGCGCGCGATGGTGGCGTGCGGATGGTTCGGCATTCAGGCGTGGATCGGCGGCGAGGCGGTGCACACTCTTATTCGAGTCGCGTGGCCGGGATGGCAGACGCTGCTGGGCGACAAGATTCAGTCTCCGGTGTTCATCGC
>JADGNW010000021.1 GCA_017883315.1 Blastocatellia bacterium
CTGAGGAAGCTTTCGAGTTTCTCGACGCGCCTGTGATGCGAGTCGCTTCACTCGACGTGCCGGTGCCTTTCAGTCCGCCGCTGGAGATGGCAATGCTTCCGTCTGTTGACAAGATTGCGGCCGCCGCGCGGCGCTTACTGGCGTATTGATTCTCCGGCGGACTTCACCGTGCGTCACGCGTGCGCGCACAATTCCTCAAAATCGATCGAGGGCTCGAGTTTCACTTCGGTAAGAATAGAATTCGAAATGAAGCAATTGGTCTCAGCTTTTTCCAGTATTCGCTGCGCTCGCTCGGCATCGTATTCGAACTTGATCACCAGGTTTGGCTTCAGGACGATCTCGGTGAGGCGATAGCGGTTGCCTTCCGCCTTCTCCAGTTTCCCGACTGCGGTGCAGGTGAAGCTCACAACGTCCAGCTTCGACGCCTCAGCCATCGCAATGAACGTCGCCATGTAGCATGAGTTCAACGACGCGACGAAGAGATGCTCTGGCGTCCACGTGTGCTCGTGTCCATTGAACTCGGGCGGGGACGCAACCTCGAGCACCGGCAGGTCTGCGGACGATCGCAAGTAGCCGCGTCTCTTTCCCATCCATCCGACTTCAGTTTGGTAATAGTGTGTAACAGCCATGTTTGAATTCTCCTTCACGATTAATGCCGGTAGTTCACGCCACAATGCTTGTCGCATAGGCAGGTTTGCGTTTAGCAGCCGAAGCCTCATCGTAAGGCTCGAACCGCGCGCTGAAGTGTCTCAGGAATGGCGGCTGATAAACGATGCTATAGCCGCGAATTGTTTCACGGCGCTCGTGAACCTGAAGTATCGCCTCGATCACGTAGTCGATATGGCTTTGCGTAAAGACTCGATGCGGAATCGCAAGTCGCACCAGCTCCATCGCTGCCGGCTTTTCTCCGTCGCCACACGGATTCCGCTGCGCCAGCATCACCGATCCGATCTCACATGAACGAATTCCCGCTTCGCGATAAAGCTCCACCGCAAGCGCCTGCCCGGGGTATTGCTCGGGAGGGATGTGCGGCAACATCGCTTTGGCGTCGATGAAAATAGCGTGACCACCTGGAGGTTCGACTATCGGCACTCCGCCGTCGGAGATGTGCCTCCCAAGATAGTTGATGGAAGCGAAGCGGTATTGCAGGTAATCTTCCTGAAGCACCTCTCGCAGGCCTACGGCAATCGCGTCAAGATCGCGGCCCGCGAGTCCGCCGTAAGTCGGAAAGCCTTCGGTCAGGATAAGCAGGTCCTTTTCTTGTTGCGCCAACAGGTCATCGTTAGTGCACAGGAACCCGCCGATGTTCGCAAGGCCATCCTTCTTCGCCGACATCGTGCAGCCATCAACCAGCGAGAACATTTCGCGCGCGATCTCTTCCACTGATTTGTCTTCGTAGCCTTTTTCACGCAGCTTGATGAAGTAAGCATTCTCGGCGAAGCGGCAAGCATCGAGATAGAGCGGTATGCCGTATCGCGAGCACACTTCCTTCACCTCGCGAATGTTGGCCATCGAAACCGGCTGGCCGCCTCCGGAGTTGCTTGTGACCGTCAGCATCACTAGCGGTATGCGCCCCGGACCGAGGCGTCCAATCAAGGTCCGCAACTGTTCGGCGTCCATGTTTCCTTTGAAAGGATGATAAACCGACGGCTCGTAGAAGGCTGGTATCGGCAGATCCATCGCCTCGGCGCCGGTGTATTCAATGTTGGCGCGCGTCGTGTCGAAGTGAGTGTTGTTCGGAACGATCTGGCCGGGCTTGCACATCACCGAGAACAGGATTCGCTCGGCGGCGCGGCCTTGATGCGTCGGGATTATGTGCTTGAATCCATAGAGGTCGTGCACGACCGCCTCGAAACGATAAAAGCTCGAGCTGCCGGCATAAGATTCGTCGCCGCGCATGATCGCGGCCCATTGCTCTGAGCTCATGGCGGCGGTGCCGCTGTCGGTGAGCAAGTCGATGATGACATTTTCCGACCGCAAGAGGAACAGGTTGTACCAGACTTCTTTCAGATACGCGTCGCGCTCCTCGCGGGTCGTCATTCTTATGGGTTCTACAACTTTTACTCTGAATGGCTCGATGATCGTTCGCATAACCGGTTCGTTTTCTCCTTTTTTGAAATGCCGCTGCCTGCCTTTTCAGGATGATTCATTCTCCGATGATTGGAGCGAGCATCACAAGTTCAGGGGTCACACAAGAATGTGACGAATGAACATCTGAAATGTGATGCAGGTGATTGATCGTGAACGTGCCGGCGCCAAGACGCGGGTTTTCGCGAATCGGCGAGGGTCGGCGGGACTTTAGTCAACTATTCGATGAATGTGCCGTTATCTAGGTGCGGGTCGCAAGCCATCGCGTGAATCGAAAGGCGGGATAACTCGCTGCAAGAAGTATCAAGGCATATACGCTGTTGCGCGTGTCGCTTTTTACAGCGCCTGCAAGGAAGGCCAGCGAAGCCAGTAGCGAGAATCCGGTGGTCCACGGATAGCCCCACGCTCGATACGGCCGCGGCCGGTCTGGCTCACGCTTGCGGAGAAAGAAGACTACGAAAAAAGAAACCGTGTAATTGACCACGAAGAAAAATGCTACGACCGCAAGCACCTGATCCACGGTGCCGGTTAGAATGAACAAAGCGGCAACAACGGTCGAGAAGAACAAGGCGACGGTCGGTGTGCCGCCCTTGTTTGCGCGCGCCGCCTTAGTCGAGAACAATCCGTCGCGGCTCATCGCAAACAATACGCGCGTGGCCATCAACTGACACGCATTAACTGCGCTCAACATCGAGAGAATCATCAGCGTTCTGAAGATTCGATCTCCGTTGGGGCCGAGGATGGCTTGGGCTGCTTTGCCGAGAGCGAGATCGCTGCCGGCGATTTCAGACATGGGGAGCACGTAGAGAATCGCCAGGTTCACCAGCAAGTAAATAGCGATGACTGAAAGCACTCCTCCAAGCATCGACCGGGGAATATCGCGACTGGGGTTTCGGACTTCTTCAGAGAAATAAATTACACCAGTCCAGCCGTCGTATGTGTAGATCACGCCTTGAAGCGCGAGGATCAGCGCTACAAATAGTGTCAAGCCGTGAGGTATTTGCGCGGGCGGGGAGCTTGCTGCTGTAGTCGAGCTTCCTAAGGCAAAACAAGCGATCACTAACGCCACGAACGCCAGCGCTTTGATAAGGCTGCTGACGTTTTGAACTCCGCTGCCCCAACGGATTCCACGCCACTGGATCAACCCGAACAGCAGTACTATCGTTAGAGCCACTGCGATCGACTGTCCAGCAAGCGCGGGAAACAGGACGCCGGAATACTGAGCAATGATAAGCGAGATGAAGGATGTCGATCCGCAGGTCGATATCCAATCACTCCATCCGACAATGAAGCCCGCGTAGTCGCCGAGTGCGTCGTGAGCGAAAACGTATTGTCCGCCCGAGCGCGGAATCATCGTGCCAAGTTCAGCGATTGAGATCGCTCC
>JADGNW010000178.1 GCA_017883315.1 Blastocatellia bacterium
AACCACCGCCGCGCACGTTCTGGAGGATCTCGATGAACGGATCGATCTGATCCTCGACGGCGGAGCTACCAGTATCGGAATCGAATCAACTGTGCTCGATGTGACGACTGATCCGCCGATGATCTTGAGGCCGGGAGCGATAACCCGTGAGATGCTGACGGAGATCATCGGAAGCGTCGAGCAGGCTACATCAGGAGAAGAGCTGCGGCGCTCACCCGGCACGCGGCATCGGCACTACAGCCCGCGCGCTCTCGTGCTCTTGATCGAGCACGACACGCCAGAATCAATCGAACGAATTTGTAGAGAGAAGTTGAAAGAAGGGGCAGTCGGGTTCATCGGTCACACGCCGGTCGCCATCGATGACCCAAAGTTCTTCTTCATTGAACTCGGAAGCATCGCCGATGATTATGCGCGTGGGATCTACGGCGCGCTGCGTGAGCTTGATCAAAAGAACCCGCGCGTCATCGTCGTCGAAGGCATCATCGAACACGGGAAAGGCGCGGCGGTGATGGATCGACTTCGAAGGGCGGCTTCTGAGGTTATCGCCATTAGCTAGGTGTAGTCGCCGACCGCGTATCGTCCCGGATTACCGGTTTGTGATAAGATCGCTTTCAGCCATATGGCCCAACTCCAGCGGTCTAAGGGCAATTCGATATTTCTGATATCCATTTCTGATATTCATGGACATCGACTCCATTCGCACTTACTGCCTGTCATTCCCTCACGCGACTGAAGACATTCAATGGGGCGACGATCTGTTGTTTCGAATCGCGGGAAAGATCTTTGCCGGAACGGGACTGAATCCCACTTCAGCGCGTCGTCTATCTCTCAAATCCACGCCGGAACAGTTCGCCGAGCTGATCGAGCGCGAGGGAATTATTCCGGCGCCGTACACTGCGCGCTATCACTGGGTATCAGTTCAGCTTGATGCTTTGGAAGATCCGGAGCTCAAAGAGCTGATCAAGCACTCATATGAAATGGTGTTGTCTAAGCTACCGAAGAAAGCCAGGCTTCAGCTCGGTTAGAATTCGGAGGCGCCGGGAGGACTAATGCAAGCACTCAAGAAACAAAGTCTCATAGAGGATGGTTTACAGCTTGTGACCGATGAACCGGAACCGAGTGTTGGACATTCCGAAGTCAAGATCCGCGTCGAGGCCGCATCAATCTGCGGGACTGATCAGAGCATTTATCAAATCACTTCCAGACCCGGGATGCGCGACGAGATGCTTGCCTACAACGGAGGCGACGTCACCCGCTATCAACCGATCATCGTCGGCCACGAGTTCTGCGGCGAAGTCGTCGAAGTCGGCGAAGACGTTCCGCAGGGAATCGCGCGGCCGGGCGACTACGTCACCAGCGAGATGCACATTTTCTGCGGACACTGCCAGCAGTGCCGCACGGGCCGGCGGCACATATGCAAGAACATTCGCGTCAAAGGTCTGCACTTGAACGGCGCGTTCGCTGAGTACGTAGTCGTGCCTGCGAGCAACGTCGTGAACCTGGGGCGCTTCGGCGGGCGCAACGTGATCCCAATACGCTTTGGAGCTTTTCTTGATGCGCTCGGGAACGCGGTGCATACGGTGATGGAAGGCGACGTCGAAGGGAAAACCGTAGCGGTGCTGGGATGCGGCGCTCAAGGGTTGATGGCGACGGCAGTCGCGCGCACGCTCGGAGCGACGAGGATATATGTTACAGACTTCTCCGAGCCTCAAGGCAGCTTCAACGCGAGCCGGCTTGCCTCGAGATTTCAGACCGCAAAAGAGCTGGGCGCTGATTTCTGTTTCGATACTAACGAAGACGCCGCGCCCGGTCAGAAACAAGAACTGATGGAACGCGCGCGAAGCGAGCACGGCGGCGGCATCGACGTAGTGCTGGAAATGAGCGGCGCCGAATCCGCCTACAACGATGCCGGAGCAATGGTAAAGAACGGCGGGCAGATTCTGTTGCTTGGAATTCCCGCGCGGCCACTGAGGTCCTTCGATTTTGGAAAGTACGCAGTGTGGAAGGGCGTGACCATTCGAGGCATCTTCGGCAGACGCATGTTTGAAACGTGGTACGCGATGCTCGATCTGCTGGCTTCGGAGAAGTCGGGATTGAAAGCGCGGCTCGAAAAGATCATCAGCAGCGAAGCAGTTCCGCTCTCTGACTTCGAGCGCGGGTTCGAGCTCGTGCGCAATCACGAAGCTGTGAAGCTTCTACTGACGCCGTAACGCGACCAGATCATCGATTACTGAGCTGTTTCGAGAAGTAATGCCGCCAACTCTCGGGCAGCGCCGCGACCTCGATCGCCCGTCGCTTCAGTACATCGTTGCCCTTCTCGGTCGAGTACAATTTTGTGATGTCTTCTACAGTGATGTTATTGCGATCGCGAGCCACTAACTTAATCTCATCACCTGCTGCGACTTCGCCCTCCTCGAGCACGGAGAAGTAGAAGCCAGACTTCAAGCTGTTCAAAAACCTTTTTAGCATGTCGTCTCGCTCAAACTTCAAGCCAAGTTTGTAGCAAGGCATCCTGGGCTGAGTCACCATTACAAGCGCTGAGCCAATTCGAAACGTGTCGCCGATGTTTGTTTCGTCTTCCGGCATTCCGTCGGTCGTGAAGTTCTCTCCGAACATTCCCCACGGCAATTCGGTTCGAGCCAATTCGCTGCGCCAATAAGCGTAGTGCTCGGCAGGATACGCGTAGACCGCCTTCTCGGGACCTCCGTGAACCGCCAGATCCGCCTGTCGGTCTCCGTCGAGATTGAGCTTACGCAAACGGACTGAGCCGGTGACCGGTTCCTTGAAGATCCCGGTGGTTACCGTCCGTCCCTTCCATATCACATCTCGCGGCAAGCCTACATTCACCGAGATCAATTTCATTTGCTCGACCTCCTCTGTTTTCTCGCTAAGGACTAATACGGCGACAGGGCCAGAATATTCCCTCAAACTTCTTCGCCTGGGCCGCGCGCCGTTTGAATCCAAAACCATGTACAGAGTAAGCTAATCAGGCTAATCAACACGACCATGCTGATCGATACAGGGCAAACAATGAATCCAACTGAACTTTACTCAACGCTGGACCGCGAGCTGGCAAGTTTCAAGGAAGCGAAGACCTTCAAGTACGAAGTCCCTCTCGAAAGCGAGCAGGGAGGCGAGGTGATGGTCGAAGGCCATAAGGTGGTGATGCTCGCATCAAACAACTATCTCGGGCTTTCCAATCACCCGCGCATCAAGGCTGCCGCGCATCGCGGGCTCGATGAGTGGGGCTACGGGATGGCGTCGGTCCGCTTCCTTTGCGGAACCGAGCCGATACATGTAGAGCTCGAGCAACGCATCGCGCGGTTCGTCGGTTGTGAATCCGCGATCCTTCATTCCTCATGCTTTGCGGCGAACGAAGCGTTCTTCACCGCGCTGCTGGCGAATGATTTCGGGCAGACCGACTATCAGGACGTCATCTACAGCGACCAGCTCAATCACGCGAGCATCATCGACGGCGTTCGTCTTGCCCGCGCGGTCGCCAAGCAGACCGTCTCGCGGCTGTATCGAAACGGCGATGTGAATCATCTGCGAGAGATGCTGGAAGAAGACCGCGATAAGAACTATCGCATCAAGATCATCGCTACCGACGGCGTGTTCTCGATGGAAGGATTGCTCGCGCCGCTTGCGGAGCTTCGCAGTCTGGCGACCGAACACAACGCGCTGCTGTTTGTCGACGAGTCTCATGCGACCGGGGCTTTAGGTAAGACCGGACGCGGCGCTGTCGAAGAGCTCGGCGTGTTCGGACAAGTGGACGTGATCACCGGGACATTCGGCAAAGCGCTCGGTGGAGCGTCAGGCGGGTTCATAGCAGGAAGCTCGCCGTTGATCGAGTTCCTTCGTCAGAAGTCGCGGCCTTACACCTTCTCAAACACGATGCCGCCCTCGGTCGTCGTCGCCTCAATCGAAGCGATAACGATGATCGAGGAAGATCCGTCGATCGTGAATCAGCTTCGCGAGAATACGAACTACTTCCGCCGTCGAATCGTCGAGCTCGGCTTCAAGATCATCGAAGGCCGTCATCCAATCGTGCCGGTGATGCTGGGCGAAGCAGCTCTGGCGCAGGACATGAGCCGCGAGCTTCTGGGCGAAGGAGTTTATGTTAAGGGCCTGTGGTATCCGGTCGTTCCAAAGGGCGAGGCTCGCCTGCGCGCGCAGATCTCAGCGGCTCACACTCATGAAGATCTCGATCATACGTTGGAGGCTTTTGATAAGGTGGGCCGACGGCTCGGGGTGATCTGAGGGCCATGCTCGTTAGAGTACTTCGTGGCGGTGTTACATCTGAACTGAGGTTGACATGAATTCCACACACGAACCCCCACAAGAAGGTGCGCAGAGGTTCGACCCTCGTGAGGCTGACGCTCAATACAGGCCGTTTCCGTCGTTCGAAGAATGGTCTGCAGAGTCGGGTGTCAACTCGCCGAGGTGGGAGCGGTATGCGGAGACTATTCGTGAATTGAAAAGAACGTCGCCCGATCTGCTCCCGCTTGCGCTCGAGGTAGTCAAAAGAGCTGCAGCGTGGGATACGGGCGCTATCGAAGGGCTGTATGAAACAAATCTCGGCTTCACGCTGACGGTTGCGATGGAAGTAGCTACTTTGGAAACGCTGGCTGAACAGAAAGGCGAAGAGGCTCGACGTTTGTTTGAATCGCAACTGAAGGCATACGACTACGTTCTAGACTTCGCGACGCAAACGATTCCAATCGCGGAGGCCTGGGTTCGCGAACTTCACAAAGTAGTATGCGGGTCACAGGATACGTATGAAGTTCAAACGCCCATTGGTAAGCAGCGCCACCCGTTGCCCAAGGGAGAATACAAGCGCAATCCCAACCACGTCGTACAGCGTGATGGTTCGATTCATTCTTGGGCGCCGGTCGACTCGACGCCACCGGAGATGCATAGGCTCTGTGAAGAGCTTCGGAGCGACAACTTCAATGCGGCGCACCCAGTTATGCAGGCGGCCTACGCACATTATGCTTTCGTTTCAATCCACCCGTTTGCCGATGGCAATGGTCGAGTTGCACGGGCGCTAGCGTCGGTGTTTACGTACCGAGCAGAGTCAATCCCATTGTTGATTCTAAAGGGGGATGCCGAGTACTTGCCTGCCTTGGAAGCTGCAGATCGCAGCGAGATCCAAAGATTCGTAGACTTCATCTTTGAAAAGGCAATCGACACCATTCGGCTGACCGAGGTTAGCTTCAAAGCAGCAAAGGCACCGAGTCTGGAGGCTGCACTGAACGAACTCACCGGCCTGTATATAAGAGGGCTGCAGATAAGAGAGAAAGCGGAAGCCGACTTCCGAGATTCTGCCGATGAGATTGCAATGAAACTGTTTAACGCCTTCAGGGACCGTTTGAGTGAGGGGTTGAACTCGATCGATCTACCAAACGTGGTCACAGTCGGGAGTGTGATGTCCGGGACCGGGGCACCCCTTCGAACGAAGTATCACGTGCTGGGAGATAAGTCATGGGGGTTCACATTCTCGTCTGCTGAGCCGTTCCGCGCGTCGGTTCACCGCAGTTTCCAGGTCGAAGTGCCTAACGATGCTACGGGCGCAGAAACCGTATTGATCCGATGCCTTCAGTCCAACGATATTTTTGAAGCCGCCGTATCGGAGCTGTCGCCTGAGCCGAGCGCCTCAGTTCGAATGCGGCTCTCGGTTTGGAACGACAAGTTAATTCCCGAAGCTTTGAACGAGTTATCCACCCGGGCCGCAGCCTTACTCAACAACTAGAAGATTGCTCCTCGTACACCGTTGACACTGATCACACGTCTCCGCGATTCAAGAAATTGAATCAGCCCGGCGTCTAACCTTCGACGACGCTTGATTCATTGATTCGACGCCATCACAATGACATCTCTCTAGAAACTTCGTCACTTTTCTTGTCGTTTAATCAGAGTCTATTCGTTCAGATATCAAGAAACCGACTTCGATGTCGGATCTGAAGTGTGCCCTACCAAACAATCTCTTGAGAAGGAGTAACTATGAAACCCATCCATTGCTCACGTGGCATACTTGCCGTTTTGATGTTGGTTCTGCTGGCTGCTGCAAACGGCTTTGCATCAAGTCCCACTGTTGGCCCCAGGAAGATCGAGTTCACAACTGAATCCAGGGAAGCGAAGGACTACGTTGCACAGATCGTCAACCGGATCGAGACGTTTCAATTCGGGCCTGACCTGAATGCTCTTGCGAAGAAGTCAGTCGAGGCCGATCCAAAATTCGCTTTTGGTTACTATCTGATGGCCACCACCGCTGCAACGCCCGAGGAAGCGAAGCAGTACAACGACAAAGCGGTTGAGCTTGCAAAGAGCGCTTCGGAAGGCGAGCGCCGCTACATCGAAGCCGTGTTGCTCACCCGCGCGCAGAAGTTGAATGAAGCTCTCCCGATTTTCCTCGACCTTGCGAAGCAGCACCCCGATGATCGAATGGTGCA
>JADGNW010000179.1 GCA_017883315.1 Blastocatellia bacterium
TCCGGGTAAGTCAGCGCGTACTGAATCATCAGCCGCATATCGGTCACGCCGAGCTGAGCGATGATCGATCCGTCTATCATTTCAATCATCGAATGAACGATCGACTGCGGGTGCACCGCGACTGAAATCCGGTCGGCGGTGAAGCCGAATAGCCAGCCGGCTTCGATGACTTCCAGCCCCTTGTTCATAAGAGTTGCCGAGTCAATTGTGATCTTGGGACCCATCTGCCACGTAGGATGCGCGAGCGCCTCTTCGACTGTCGCTTCGCGCATAAGCTCGATCGGTGTTTGTCGAAATGGCCCGCCCGACGCGGTCAAGATCAACCGCTTGACCTCGCGCACGTGCTCGCCTCGCATGCACTGGTGCAACGCGTTGTGCTCGCTGTCGACTGGCAGCAACTCAGCGCCAGACTCGATAGCCGCGCGAGTCATCAACTCACCCGCCATCACCAGCGTCTCCTTGTTAGCGAGACAGACTCGGCGGCCCATCGCGAGCGCTCTGTACGTGGGCAAGAATCCAACTGCTCCGACTGTAGCTGAAACCACCGTATCGACTCCGTCCATGCACGCTACAGCGACGAGGCCCTCCTGGCCAAACACGATCTCGGGAAGCTTGTCGACACCCCGTGCGCGCAGATTCTCCTTCAAGGCTGGAACGTCTTGCTCGTTCGCAACGGAAACCAGGCGCGGACAGTAACGCTCGACCTGTCGCGCCAGGCCCTCAAGATCACGACCGGCAGCGAGGCCAGCGACTGTGAACTTGTCCGAGAGCGAATCGACGACCGAAAGTGTGCTCTGTCCGATCGAGCCGGTTGATCCGAGTATGCTGACGATCTTCATAATGCGAGGCGGCTAACAAAGACTAAAGTGGATGCTACGTGAGCGGCATTCTAGCACGCGTTGCTGGAGTTTACCAAAAAATCCGACCTCTCAAGAACCTCGCAGGATTGTTGCTGAGCGCGCATGGCGCGCGCTCCCGCAGACATATAGAATCACAGCGCTCCGCGATCTTCTTACGCCGAGATTGAACCGGGATAAGGCGCCTCTTCTAACAATGCGAGCAACCGCGCAAAAGACTACTTCGAACACAAAACCGCAAGAGCGCGTTGGCGAAGCTACATATTGGCTGGCCGTTTCGTTGCTCGTCGGAGTCCCTCTAGCTTTCAGTACTGCTGTTTACAGGATGTATTCCTTGCCGAAGTTTGCGTTGTTGCTGATGGGGGCAGCGGCGCTCGTGCCCTTGCTCATATTGACGGTGATGCGGACGCCGGATCTCAGGGGTGAATTGAGGCGATCGCTGGCATCCAGACAAGTACTCTTGGTCTCTATCTATACGGTTGTCATTTTGATCTCCACTCTTTTCGGAGTGTCTCCGGTCGCGTCGCTGTTTGGAAGCTCGTATAACCAGATGGGGCTGCTCACACACCTATGTTTCTTTATTCTGTTTGTAAGCGTGATCGCTGTGGTTGGCACGAGCGAAAAGCGATTTCGCGGGGTGCTGTGGGCTATGACGCTGACGGGTCTGGCGGTTGCCACTTACGCGTTCATGCAGTTCTTTGGAAAGGACCCTTTTCTTCAAGCCAGGTTCTATACATTTGAGTCAGAGGCTGGAGCGCTATTACGGGTCAATAGCACGCTGGGGCATTCGAACTACCTCGGCAACTTTCTGTTGTACGTTGCGCCGCTTGGGGCGGGGCTCGGGCTCGCCTCACATGGTCGCGCGCGCCGGGTAGCGTTGACTGCCGCAGCTCTCTCTGCTGTGGCCATAGTGTTCACTGGTACGCGTGGGGCATGGCTCGGGCTGGTTGTAGCGGTGTTGGTTTTCTTCGCGCTGGCAAGATCGAGCAAGAGTGACAAGCTCCGCGAAGGCCAGCGTCGCGGATTGATTCGTTGGGCGGGAGGCTCAGCCATCGGCATCCTTGTTCTAGCCGCTGTTGTGAGTCTGAGTCCCGCGTCCCGCAGCATAGCGATCAGGGCGCGCTCTCTGGTTCACGAAGATACCGGGGCTGGTCGCACCATACTGTGGCGCGATTCGATGCGGATGGTGACAGAGTATGCTTTGGTCGGCTGCGGGCCCGAAGGCTTTCGCGAAGCGTTTCTCCCATACAAATCGACGGCGCTGGCCCGCCTCGCGCCCGAAACCAACAATGAGAGCTCGCACAATTCCTTCATCGATGCGGCTCTTTCTTATGGTCTGCCGGGCGCGATACTTTATGTCGCGATCATCGCGTCATCGTTCTCATTGTTGATTCGCGCGCGCCGCCGATCGAAAGATAAGGGCACCAGAGTAATTGTCTCAGCGCTAGCGTCTTCGTTCGCCGCCGTCGTCGTGCATAACTTTTTCATCTTTGATCAGATCTCAACCGGACTCTATTTCTTCGCCTTTGCCGCTCTGGCACTGATGGCAAACAAGGTGGCGGCAAGCGATGCGCCTGGTCAGACGGAGCACGTTGCCATGTCTGTTCGTGCCGGAGGCGGAACGAGTGCCCAGGCATCCCGCTTGACGTCCTCGAATGCCAAGCAAGCTAAAGACTCATCGCGATCGCCAGTTTCACCAACCATTGGCCGCCGATTAGCGCCATTGCTTGTTGCCGCGGGCGGCGCGCTCTTCTTCATCGCGGTCTGGTATTCATTCGCGATTGTGCGCGCGGATATTGAGATCAACAAAGCGATCGCTTCAGCGCGTGCCGGCAGTTTTGGCGGAGTTGTGGAGCATGGCGATCGCGCGATCAGCTATCCTGACCCCGCGGGCGATTACCACTTCTTGCTTGCTCGATCTTTCGCACTCTGCGCCGATTCCGTGGCCTCAGATGTTGCCGGCAAGACCGTGCAACCGGAGCGCAACAAAGCCATCAGCCTGGCGATGTTTCATGCGGAGCAGTCGCTTGCGCATACACTCACCCCCGACTCAAGCTACTTGCTTATGGCATACCTTGCTTTGCGACTCGGCGACGGCGAGAAGCTGTTTGCTTTTGCAAGCGACGCAGTCAAACGAGACCCGAACTTCTCTGATTCGCACTGGCTGATGGCTGAAGCCTATCTTGCCCGGGACGAGCGTGACGCTGCAACGAGTGAAGCGCGTCTTGCCTTAGATCTGGATTCCAATTCGCGCGAAGGTCGATCAGCGCTCAAGAGGGCCAGGCGTGTGCCCGAGTCAAGCGACAAGCCCGCAGAGCTGATCTCGTATGCCCGGACCTTGGCAGGCGAAGGCAACACTGACAAAGCTCGGCGAGTCTTGCTTCGCGCCATTCGCAAGTCACGCGGACATTGTCCCGAGTGTCACAGCGCCCTGGCATCGCTGTACGAGGGGGCTGGGCTTTTCCCGGACGCGATATCCGAGTGGGAAGCTTATGCTCGAGAGGCGCCTGAGCAAGCTCTGGCAGAGAAAACGGCGTTGCGAATCGAGAGGCTCAGAAGGGAGGGAATGCAATAACGCTAATCACGCGGTGCTGATCCTTAAGCTGATCGCGCGGAAAGAATTGACGGCGCTACATCCTTCGGATATCGATGATGGAGTGACGCGAAAGGGCTGGCCAAAATAGGCCAGCCCTTTCTTTCAGGAACGGAAGCTGTTACTCAAGGACAACTGCAGGTGTTGTTGTTGGTGTTGGAGTCGTTGATATTGTAAGCCACAACCTTGAGTCCACTTTGAACCCTTATGGTGGCGAAACCCGTGTGAGTGGAGGTATTCACGGTGACCGAACTAAAATTCGCAGGTCCTTTCTGCGTCACGGTAATATTGCTGCCATTTGTCGATACCGTGCCGACCCCTTGCGCCGTGAAGCCAGTGCTGCATTGCTTGGTGACGAACACTCCAGTGACCGTATTGACCTGGATGTAGTCATTGGTGCTATCGTCCTGCACGCAGAAGTTGAAAGGCTGTCCGCAGGCGAGCAAGTCGTCCACGTGCCACCCGGTGGTGCTGTTGACCAGATTGTCTACCGAATCGAATCGGAAGCGCACTCTTAGTTGCGTCGCCGCGCCGACCTGAGCAGTCACGTCCACGGCTTTATTGTGCCACTGGTTATCATTAATCAGATTGGCTTTGCTGATAACCGGCGTCCACGTAGTCCCGTTATCTGTCGAAATATCAACGAAGGTCGTATCGAAGCTGGAACTGCTTTCGACAAACAACAGGTAGTTAAACCCCAGACTATATGGCGGGAAGACTCCGACGGTGCTGATAGGCGGCGACACTAGGTTAGAGGCATTCCTTGCGCCGGTGTTGTAGTCACAGGTCGCGTCTTGACCATAGTAGAAGGTGAAAGGCGTGGAATGACCTGTAAGAAACGCGCGGCACAAGGCGCTATCCAAATGCCACAGAGAGGCGCCGGCCACGTTTTCCACCCCGAATCCCTGAGCGCCGGTCTCGAAGTCAAAGCCTAAGCAGGCATTCGGCGTGCCCAACGCGGCCACACCCATTGGTGAACGCGGAGCCGGGCCCTCGGGCGGCACAGATCGCTCCCCCGACTTTTGTTCCGCCACGGGATTAAGCATCTGTTGGGTGGCGCCGCCAGCTTGCACAGTGTTGCTCTGCCAGGCGATAAGACTCGAGAAAACCACCCAGGCTAGCAATCCAATAAAAGACATTTCCAGAGCAAGGAGGGATTTGCTGCGATTTACACGCTGGTTGTTCATTTGGACCTTCTCCTTTCGTCAACGTAAGCGTTGACGTAACAAGTTGCGATGATCTCCATATCCAA
>JADGNW010000180.1 GCA_017883315.1 Blastocatellia bacterium
AATCCTGGGCGAGCTATCGACGCTCGAGCTTGAAAAGTCCAAGCGAGTTTCGTTCTATGCGATGGGCGCGGGCGAAGGTCTGTCACTCGACCGAATAAACCCGACGTGGCGAGATCGTTACCTTATCGAGAAGTTTTCTTTGGACGGGCATTTCAACTCAAAGTGACAACGCACCGTCGCAGCACGAATGCGCGCCGACATTAGCGTGCCACGCTGCAGGCTATGCCATCGTCACCGTTGCAGCCGGGCCCCTAGCGTCACTCTGACGTGCGCCGAGCTCACTTCAACAACTTGAAAGCATGAACCCAATCATTGTTTATGAATCCGGGAATGCACCAGAGCATACATAGCGGCTCGATCGCGCGAGCCGCTTCCACCTTACCCATATCCGCGGTTTCCCAACCGAACTGATCGAGTATCGCGGCTACTGCTTTCTTTGCAGGATCGTCGTTTCCGCAAATGAACATCGTCGGCTTGCCGCCCGCGAACTGCGGACTCACCATACAAGAGCTGCCGACTGAGTTGAAAGCCTTGACGAAGCGCGCATCTGCAAACTCGCTTTGCAGACGTTCCATCAGAGACTCGTCGAGATCCGTGAAGAATCTCAACACGCCGTTCACAGGCGGCGCGTCCGCAATCGGATTCGTCGCGTCGATGACTGGCTTGCCCGCAAGATTTGCTTCGCCGGCAGCGCGCAGTGCATCGGCTGCCGCAGTTCCCTTCACCGCAAGGACGATCAGCTCGCCGAACTGCGCGGCCTCCGCGAAGCTCCCAACGCGACCCGCTTGATTCTGCGCCGTCCAGTCCGATAGTTTCGCCGCGTCGCGAGTGCCCATCGTTACATTGTGACCGTGCTTCAAGAAGCCGCTCGCCAACGTTTTCGCTACGTCACCCGATCCAAGAACACCGATTTTCACATCGCTCTCCTTTCAATTCATGGTTGCTCGGCTCTCTTTGACTCTTTATCATCCAACATTATCATCCGGAAGTCCGCTACAGTCATCGTAGCAAGCGAGGCGATGATTACAAGTGCCCACCAATAATTAGCTCACTCGAGGTAAGTTATGGAAACGTTCCTGAGCGATCTGTCTAACGGCATTCGAGCCTTGTTCAAGGCCCCGGGCTTTACGGCGGTTGCGATCTTATCGCTGGCGATCGGCCTCGGCGCGAATAGCGCGATCTTCAGCGTCACCAACGCGCTTCTGTTGCGGCCGCTGCCTTACAAAGACGCCGATCGATTAGTGATTCTCTGGAGTCGCTCGCCTGGATTGAACGTCCCTCAAGACTGGTTCTCGCCCGGGCAATACCTCGACATCAAGACTCAGAACAGTGTGTTTGATGAGACCTGCATTTCTATTGGCGGAAGCTTCAACATAACTCATCTCACCGGCCAGGCGACGCCTGAACACATTGACGGAGCGCGCGTGTCCTCATCTCTTTTTCCGCTGCTGGGTGCGAGCGCAATGCTTGGCCGCGTCTTCCTCTTTAGCGCTTACCGCGCTGGGCATTGCGATTGGCCTGGGCGCAGCGTTGGCGTTGACGCGAGTGATGTCCAGTCTTCTCTATGGAATCAATGCCACTGACGGTCTCACTTTTGTTACAACGCCTCTGCTGCTGGGAATCATCGCGTTGCTGGCCGCCTACACTCCCGCCCGTCGAGCGGCACGGCTGGCTGGACCCGATGATTGCGCTGCGGTACGAGTAAGGTCAGGCTCGGCAACTATCCGCACGGAATCCGAATCCGAGACTTTTCCCTTTAAGTTTTGAGACCTATGCTATCATCAACAAAGCGAGGCGGTACGACGCATGAGCCGGTTGATGTTTGTTTACCTCTCGGGCACCGAGAAGGGCAAGACGAGAATCTTCACGCAAGACCATGTGACTTTGGGCACTTCGGACGCCTGTGACTTGAGGCTGGTGCCCGAGGAAGGCGGCTCTCTGCCCGATGGCGTGCTCGCCGACATCTACGACGATGGAGGCGCGTTTCATTTTGTGCAGCGCATCGATCAGAGCAAATTCCCGATCACGATCAACGGCGAAGCAACCGGGGCCGATGAAACTGGCGCGGGTCACAGCCTGCGCGATGGAGACACTCTTCACTTTGGGCACGGGCTTTCCGGAGCAAGCATTCTGTTCCAGGTGATGCCCGAGACTTTCTCGGCGGCCCATCCGGTTCGCCGCAACGTACCTCAGCTCGACGGAGTCTCGGGACAGCCGCTTCATCCGCTGACGGCGACGCTTTTTGTAAAGGAACTTACAACGAGCTTGTGGGCCGAAATCCCTCGCAAAGCAAAGCTGGTGGGTCTGACCGTCGTCGCTGCGGTGTCGTTGCTCCTCCTCGGGGTGATCGCGTTCAGCCTCGTTACCCTGATTCGCAATGCTAACAAGACTGACCGGCTCGGCGATCAAATCTCCGAGGTTCAGAACCGGCGAAATCAGGATCAGGAACTGATTCGCAAACAGCAAGAGGAGATCGAACGTCTCCGTGAAGCAGGCGAACAGATGCGGCGCTTTACTCAGAAAATCGCTGAACAGTACAGTTCCGGTGTTTGCTTGATTGTCGGCAGCTATACATTCATCGAGCGCGGCAGCGGACGGGTGCTCCGCTACGAAACTGCCGACCGCATCAGCGATATGCCGGTCGACAAGAGCGGCAATCTTCAAGCTTCGGTAGACGGGGCCGGGCCGCCGGTTCAAATCGATTACACCGGCAGCGGGTTCGTCGTCGAGAAGGGCGTGATCGCAACAAACAAACACGTGGTTCAGCCCTGGGCGACGGATCAGATGGCGCAGATAATATTGCATCAGGGCGGCGGCCTGGCGCCGAGGCTCGATGCGCTCGAAGCTTTCTTCCCTTCTCGACAGGCGCCTTTCGACTTGAAGGTCGCGGCGACCTCGCCGCGGTATGACGTCGCGCTTTGCAAGTTCGATCAGGGTGACGCAGCGCTGCCGGTGTTCCCGCTGAGTAATGACGATCTCAACTCGATCATCGGCGAGCCAGTCGTGCTGCTTGGCTACCCCACCGGTGTGGATGGATTATTACAGCGGATCGAGGAACCCGAGCGCCGCGAGATACTCAAGACGCGCGGCTCATCGGCGGTTGACGTAGCGATGGGGCTGGCTTCGCGAGGTCTGATCAGACCGTTGACGACGACCGGTACCGTTAGCGACGCGTTGCCCGGCCGCATCGTGCACAGCGCGCAGACGACCGAAGGTGGATCGGGCAGTCCTATGTTCGATCGTGATGGCCACGTGATTGCCATCAACTCGGCAATACTTGCAACGACTGACGGGAATCAGAGCTTCGGCGGGTCCAACTTCGGTGTCCCAATCAAAGCTGCCTCCGACTTGCTGCAGTTGTTGGATAAGGAAAACGCCAAGAGCCCGTGAGGGACAGAAGTCAGAGGTCAGAAGTCAGAGATCAGAGGTCAGAGATCAGAAGTCAGAGATCAGAGGTTAGAACTCAGAGGTCAGAACTCAGAGGTCAGAACTCAGAGACCAGAGGTCAGAGCGGGAGAGAACCATGCGATTGAACTCGGCCAAGGATCTGGAGGTTTACAAGAAAGCCTACAAGTTGGCGATGCGAATCTTTGAGGTTAGTAAGAGATTTCCCCCGGAGGAAAGATATTCGCTCACTGGTCAGATTCGCCGGTCTTCGCGTTCGATGTGTTTGAACTTGCGGGCGGGCTGGGCCAAACGACGATACGAAGCGCATTTCGTCAGCAAACTTACTGATTGCGACGGGGAGAATAGTGAGACCGATTCATCGCTGGACTTTGCGAGAGACTGTGGCTACCTCTCGATTGAGGAACATCACGAGCTAGTCCAGTACTCCGCTGAAGTAGGCAGAATGCTCGGCGGAATGATCAACGATCCGGCGCCGTTCATGATTTCGCGGCTCTGACTTCTGATCTCTGACCTCTGACTTCTGACCTCTGGCTTCTGACCTCTGCCTTCCGGCGCCGGCCTTCTACTCTTGACGCTGCTTGCGGCGACGGTTATCATCCTCGCCGTAACGAACACAATAAAGACCGTTTAGGCCCGCCCCAAACTGCCAACTGATCCTCACACGACTTTTGACCCTGGAAAGGTGATTCTCTATGTCTGTAAGTGTGGGTATCAACGGTGCCGCGGATGTTCGCGTAATCGCCGGTGAGGAACTGGTGCTACGAGTCGCGGCCTACGATCCCAACGGGATCAGCAAGATATTCGTTCAGTGTTATCAATTCAGCACAGCCAGTTCCGCCAAGCTCAAGCTGGCCGTGGGTGAGACCTCGTTAGCACCCGAACAAGTTGTTTCGCAGGCGAGCTTCGACGTCATCATTCCTATCCCGGAAAACGCGGCCCTTGGAAAATGGGGGGTGCAGTTGATCGAGTTCACAAACAAGCGCGGTTACAAGTCATCTTTCTATCGTGGCCATGGGAAGTTCGACAATGTTGTCTTTGAGGTAGTGCCGCCGCCAGCCAAGGAAGATGAACTGCTCCGCTTTGACGGGGTCGAGATCGCAGGCCGCGGTCGCTGCTAGAAGCCAGAAGTCAGAGGTCAGAAGTCAGAGGTCAGAAGTCAGAGGTCAGAAGTCAGAGGTCA
>JADGNW010000181.1 GCA_017883315.1 Blastocatellia bacterium
ACCTTCGGGAAACTCGTTAGGGCGCGCTGATCTCAACGAGATCCTCTCCACCCTCCAATAACGCAAGAGCGTTGGGCAACGCCGTTGTCAGCAAGGTCCGCAAGTATTGGTTCGATGTGTTCCCGCACGTGAGCCAGATGATCTGGGGCGGCGCGCCGAGCTGGTTGTGCAGCGTTACGAAATCGCTGTCCTTAGTCATCACTATCGCGTCGGCTGTACGAGCCGCTCGAAAGATCTCACGATCCGTCGCGTCGCGCAGTCCAACATCGCGCAATGCGCGCGCGTGGACACCGAATGTTGTTTCGATCCATTTGGCAAGGGCCGGTGAGAGCTGAGCATCAATCCAGATAATCATGCGGCGATGACCGGATGGTCGAGTCGCTGGGCCGCGTACCGCAAGGCAGCCGTCAGGTCGTCCATCTCAAGGTCCGGCATCTCCTCAAGGATTTGTTGAGCGCTGAGTCCGGCCGCAAAAAGATCAAGCACGTCGATGACCCGAATCCGCATACCACGAATGCAGGGACGGCCACCGCATTGCTCGGGGTTGATCGTGATGCGCTCCTTAGGATCAGTCACTGCGTGGCTCCTCGTTGGCGTTGGTTTGCGGAATGATGGTAGCAGACCTTGCGACTACTTGCACTTCCGCCCCGGGAAGATCATGCGATGAGCGCTCAATGGCGTCGCGGAGTTCTCGATAGGCCGCCTTCAGCGCTCCCATCCTTAGAAGCGAAGAAAGGCTGATCGTCTTTTGGACGGGCGCACGCTCGTTAAGCACGCTAGTGGGCAAGACATAGAACTGCCATTGGGCGAGGTTGAGCGGGTCGACGTTGGCTTGGTTGCGCTCGGCGAGGACAGCAAAGACATAAACTTGGGCCTGACGTTGGGAGTCTCCTGCAAAGACATTAGTGGTTGGATCCCACGCCCTTGTTGGCCGTATGCCGAATGTTATCTTCGAAAGGTTCTTTTGCCACCAAGTCTGCACATAAGCGCTTGCTTTTACTTCCACACGAATCCCCGATGATGTTTCGATGTCGTAGGCCTCCCAGCCGGAGCGAACGCCGGCAGCCTCGTCGAGCGCAATCGCCACGATGTATTCGGCGAGTCGGCCCCGTTCGGTATTGCCTAGGAGATCGGAGGCCGACCATTGCCAGTAACTCGAGAGGTTCTTGCCCACAGCAATATGATCTTCGTGGAATTCCTCGGTACCGGATCTACGCCGAAGCGGTAGTGCAGCCAGTTCTTCTGCGATGGTATTGTTGTCTGTCATCGTAGTTGTCCTCCTAATCGCGTAGGTTGATTGCTAAAAGAGCGCCTCAAGCGCGTCGGCCACATTGCGAACACCAATCACTTCAATACCATCGTCGTAATCAAGCCCCGCGAGATTACCGTGCGGAATCACACAACGCTTGAAGCCCATCGCATAAGCCTCGCGCACGCGCACTGAGGCCTGACTCGTAGCTCGCACTTCTCCGGCTAATCCGACTTCTCCAAAGACCGCGGCTCGTTCGTCAACTGGCAAGTTACGAAAGCTCGATGCAATCGCGGCAACTATGCCGAGGTCGGCTGCCGGTTCGTCGATTGTCATGCCGCCGGCTACGTTAACGAAAACATCGTCAGCAAGCACCTGCATTCCAACTCGCTTCTCCAGCATCGCCATCAAAAGCGACACGCGGTTGCCGTCGACACCTTGAGTCATTCTCCGAGCCGTGCCGTACTTCGAGGAACTGACCAGCGCCTGGAGCTCGACCAGCATCGGCCTGGTGCCTTCAATGCAAGCAGTCACCACTGAACCCGACACTCCTACCGGCCGCTCGTTCAAAAACAAACCGGACGGATTCAGCACCGGCACAAGCCCGCGGCCGGTCATCTCGAAGACGCCGACCTCATTCGCCGCGCCGAAGCGGTTCTTCACCGCGCGAATGATTCGATGATTGTGATGTCGCTCACCTTCGAAGTAGAGCACAGTATCGACGATGTGCTCGAGCGTCTTCGGTCCGGCTATCGATCCGTCTTTGGTGACATGCCCGATAAGAAAAACTGGGATGCCTCGGTTCTTCGCAAGCATCAGGAACTGGCCGGCCACTTCGCGAACTTGAGAAACCGAACCAGGCGCTGATTCGAGCTTCATCGAGAAGACCGTCTGCACCGAATCGACGACGACCGCTTGCGGATCGAGCCGGTCGATCTCCTGGAAGATTCGCTCGAGACAAGTTTCCGGCAGCAGATACAAGCCCGTGGGATTGATCCCCAATCGCTCGCCGCGCAGCTTGATTTGGCGCTCGCTCTCTTCGCCCGAAACGTAAAGCACTTTTCCGTAGTTACTGGAAAGCTTGTCCGAAACTTCAAGCAGCAGTGTTGATTTTCCGATGCCGGGGTCGCCGCCGATCAGCACCAGCGAGCCCGGCACTATTCCACCGCCAAGCACGCGATCGAACTCTTCTATGCCCGATGGCTGGCGAGCATCGTCCTGGCTTTCGATGTCTTGATAAGCGACCGTCGCAGTTTCTCTCATGCGGAACAGGCCGCCCCGATGTGACGATTCACCTTGTGCGCTCGCGGCCTTTTCTTCGACCAGCGAATTCCACTCGCCGCAGTCAGGGCACTTGCCCATCCACTTAGGCTGCTGCGAGCCGCACTGCTGGCAGACGAAAACAAGCTTTGGAGCTTTGGACTTCGCCATATGTGATCACTTTCCCGGCAGCGGGCATCTGTGTGTTCGCGCGGAAGTATGATCGAGGCAACGCCGTATTATCAAGCGTGGTTGCGGGTTGTTGCGAGTCAGGGTTTCGCCCCGTCGAAGGCAAACGGCGGTCACGGCTCAGTCGAACTTACCCGGCGGCCCGTAGGCGGAACGGCGGACGGCCGAAACTTTCGCGCGTAGTCCCATACATAATCTCTCAGCGTGTAATAGTACGGGCTGAATCCGAGTTCGTCGGCTTCGTCGAGCGCCTTCTGCACATTCCAGTTGTCGCGCGAGACTCGATAGATCGCGGTCATCTCTCCCGTTCGGTTTAACCCGTCCGCGCAAAAGACGAAGAACGGCCCTTTTGCGGTCTCGCTCACAATGGAAACGAACTTATTCGCTTCCTCGTCGGATGGCGGATTCCAGACACTCATCGGCACCCATTCGTATCCGAGACCGGCGATTTCGGCTGCGGTTTTCACCTCGTCCGTGTAGTCGTAGATCGAACGGAGGTCCACGACTGTCCTGACGCCGAGTCTTTTAAGCGTGCTTAGGCCGCCTCGCATCGGCTGAGAGCCTCGGACGTAATTCTCGTCCACTCGATGAAACAAAGGCAGGGTAGCCGCCACCTCGCCGCTCGAGTCTTCAAGCGGCTCCGCAGCGGAACTCAACGGCGCCGCGTCAGATGGTTTCGATCCACCGGGAGAGCTTCCGAAAACGATTGTCGAGATAGCGATGGCCAGAGCCCCGGTTACGACGATCACTGCGAGCAGAAACTTCTTATGATGCACGATACTTGAACACCTTCTCTTGGATTGGGGCTTAACACGCTTCTTACTTTATACCCTACGGGCGGAGTGATGCGCAAAGATTGGCGTGAGGTGGAAATAATCTAATCGCCGGCGCCGACTTTCAACTTGTCGTCCGCTTTGGCCGCGGCTTGAATCTCTGCGCCGATGCTGTCTATCTCGGCGGACACGGATTTGCGAGAGACTACTGAGCGAACTCGTTTTCTAAACGGATGGGTGAACGCGTAAATCCGGCTCGCGAGCGAGCGCCATGCTTCAGTAGCGGCCATATCATCAAACAGCGAATAAGCGACCGGCGTGACGACCAGGGTCAGCAGCAAGCAAAGCGTTTGCCCGCCGATAACAACTACTGCAATCGCTCGGCGCTCGTCGGCGCCGGGTCCGGTGCCCAACGCGAGCGGCATCATCCCCGCCACCAATGCCAGCGTCGTCATAAGGATCGGACGAAGCCGGTCGCGATTCGCTTGCAGGATCGCAGTGGGACGGTCCATTCCCTTCTTGCGCAGTCCATTCATGTGGTCGATCTGAAGGATGGCATTCTTTTTCACTACACCGAAAAGCACCAGTATGCCGAGCGCCGAATAAAGATTCAGCGTGTTGCCAGTTACCCAGAGCGAGAACAACGCGAAGGGTATCGACAGCGGAAGCGAAAGCAGAATCGTCAGCGGATGAACGACGCTCTCGAACTGCGATGCGAGAATCATATACATGAAAATGACCGAGAGCAGAAACGCCCAGATGAATTCGTAAAACGTGCGCTCGAGCTCTCGCGCGCGGCCTGAGACGCTCGTCGTGTAAGCCGCCGGCAGGTGCATACCGGCTACCGCCTTGCGAATCGCATCAAGCCGGTCCGCGAGCGCGTAGCCAGGCGCGACCGCCGCGCGCAACGACACCTGCCGCTGACGATCGAGCCTGTCAATACGCGAGGCAGTCTGCCCCGGAACGAGATTCACGAGATTATCCAGTCGCGCGAGCTGTCCGTTTTGACGCAAAACATAGAGCCTCGATATAGCGGCGGGGTCGTTTCGCTGGCCGTTGGTCAGACGAAGCTGAACGTCATAGTCGTCGTTGACCGCCGCGTCATGGAAGCGCGAGACTCGCTGATCTCCACCAACCATCAACTGCAGCGCCGAGGCGATATCGTCGGTTGATACCCCAAGGTCAGCGGCGCGCGTTCGATCGATATCTACACGAAGCTCGGGCTTGTCCAGCTTCAAGGTCGTGTCGGCGTCTACGATTCCAAGCTCGGGCGCGCGCAGGCGAAGCTGATCGGCATAACTCGCGAGCGCTTCAAGGTCCGGCCCGCGAAGGTTGAAGTCTATATCGAATCCGCCGCCGCCGATGTTGAATGACGGCGCGTTGCGCACAGAAGTTCGAAGGTCTTTGTATTTCCTCAGGCGATTGCGAATCTCCTGCATCACGTCGCGCTGCGAGTAGTTAGTTTGAAAAGCCTCGAGCGGATGGCCGTGACTGATCCCATGCCAGAGGCGCTCGATCGAGAAGCTGCGCTCTTCGATTGGAGCTATGCGAACGTAGGCGCCGCCTTGACTGACGTTGCCGTTGAACCCACCGCCTGCCGTCGCCAGCACAACGCGAACGCCCGGAGTTGTGCGAAGGTCCCCTTCCACCGAGCGCATCACACCTTCAATCGAATCGAAGCTCGTGCCTTCGCGCGCGGTGATGTTCACATCGAACTCGGCTTCGTCCACGTCGCTCGGCAGATAGTCTTGCTTGACCATTCCATAGAGAGGAACAGATGAGAAGATAACCAGGATCGCCAGCACAGCCACTGCCACTCGATGGCGCATCGCGAATGAAAGAAGCCGCGTATAGACCCGGTCTATCAAACTGTAGAAGCCTGACCGCGATTTCGCCTGATGGTGACCCCCGGCGTCCTCCGCCCGAAGCAAGCGCGCGCTCATCATCGGGGTCAGCGTGAACGACACCAATAAGCTCACCATGACGGCAACTGCGGCGGTGATGCCGAACTGATAGAGGAACCGGCCCGATACGCTCGACATGAACGACACTGGAATGAAAATGACAACGAGGCTCAGCGTCGTAGCCATAACGGCAAGGCCTATCTCGGCAGTCGCCGCGCGGGCAGCTTCGAAGGGCCGCATCTTCTTTTCCTCGACGAAGCGGAAGATGTTTTCGAGCACAACTATGGCGTCGTCGATCACTATTCCGACCATCAACACCAGCGCGAGCATGGTCACGCTGTTGAGCGTGAAGTTCAGCGCTCGCATCATTCCAAACGACGAGATCACCGAAGCCGGAATCGCTATGCCGGCAATCAGCGTCGAGCGCCAGCTTCGCACGAATAACAGAACGACCAGACACGCGAGAATACTGCCCAGTACAAGATGAAGGTTGATTTCGCTTAGCGCGGCATAGATGTAACGCGATTGATCGCGGATCACTTCCATCTTCACGTCAGACGGAATCTGACCCGCGACCCGAGCAAGCGCTTGCTTGACGCCTTCGATCACTTCGATGGTGTTGGCCCCGGATTGCCGCCGCACTTCAAGAGTCACGGTCGGCACGCCGTTCAATCGGGCAAGCGTGCGCTGCTCTTTCGTTCCGTCTTCCGCCCAGCCGATGTCGCGTACTCGGACAGGCGCGCCGTTGATGTTTGTGATGACAAGATCACCGAAAGACTTCGGGTCCACGACACGGCTCATCGTACGAAGACTCTGCTCGTGAGCGCCCGACGTTACGTTGCCCCCGGGCGCGTCGGCGTTCTGACGAATGATCGCGTTGCGAATTGCGGTTATGGGAATCTGATAAGCAGCAAGCCTGTCGGGATCAACCCAGACGTTGATAGCACGGCTGAGACCTCCGACGATTGCAACCTCTCCGACTCCGGTGGATCGTTCAAGCTGGATCTTCACCACCTTGTCGGCAAGCTCCGTTAGCTCGCGCAAAGGGCGGTCGGCGGAAAGCGCGATGGTGATGACCGGCGACGAATCGTTGTTGAACTTTGCGATTACCGGCGGGTCAACATCCTTGGGCAAGTCGCGAACAATAGTCGCCACGCGATCTCGAACGTCTTGTGCGGCTATGTCTATGTTTCGATCGAGATTGAACGTAACGATGACGAACGACATGCCTTGAAAGGAAATTGACCGCAGTTCCTGAATGCCCTCGACCGTATTGACAACTTCTTCGATCTGTTGCGAGACCTCGCTCTCGATCTCTTCAGGCGCGGCGCCCCGCAGACTCGTGCGTACGCTAACGGTCGGCAGGTCTACAGACGGAAAGCGATCGACGCCGAGACGAAAGTAACTTGCGGCGCCCACGACCACGAGCGCGAGAATGATCATCGCCGCGAACACGGGCCGCTTGATACAAATTTCTGCGAGCTTCTGCATAGAACCTACGGTTCCGGGTTCGGGGTTCAGAGTTCAGGGTTCAAACCCGGAAACTCGGAACCCTAAACTCTGAACTATTCTTTCACCACTACCGGCTGACCCGATTGAAGGTTGCCGGGATTTATTATCACTGGGTCGCCGGCTTTCAACCCTGACAAGACTTCAGCCCAATCCGCGGTGCGCCGTCCGAGAGTGATTGGCGTTTCGACGGCTTTGCCACCTTGCGCGAGGATCACTTTATCGATTCCCGCGAAGCTTACAAGCGCATTCGTGGGAACAGCCAGCGCGGGAGTGCTATCGGCCGAAACAATTTCAGCGCGCGCGAATGAGCCGGGACGAAGGTGTCCGTCGTTATGAACTTCGGCTTCAACGATCAACACGCGATTCTGCGCAGTGATAGCCGGGCTTATGCGCGCGATCTTTCCAGTGTAAACGTTTGGATCGCCTTCGAGCGTCACGCGAACTTCCTGGCCAACGTGCACGCTTCGAGACTCGCGCTCCGGCACTTCAGCGCGCAGGCGCAGCGGATCCATTCTCACGATGTTGACCACCGGCGCGCCCGCAGCCACGTACTCGCCGATGCTTGCTCGCTTCTCCTGTATGACGCCATCGAACGGCGCATAGATGGCAGAATCGGTAAGCTGTTGGCGCGCGATCTCGAGTTCCGACCGGCGTTGAACGACCAGCGCCTGCCGGTTTCGAATCTCCTCGATCGCATCCTGATACTTGCTGAGCGCAACCTTGTAATCGGCATCCGCACCGTCGAGTTGCGCCTTGGCAAGAACGCCGCGCTTGAAAAGCGAATCAGCTCGCTCGAGTTTAAGCTTTGCATCGTCGAGCAGCGCCTGGGCCTGTCTGACGGTCCCGGTCTCTTCGGTCACTATGCGATCATCCTTACCTTCGGGAGACAAGCCCACGCGAGCCCGCGCCTGCGCGAGCGCGGCTTCGGCCTGCTGAAGCCGCAATTGATAATCCTTCTTCTCGATCTGAGCGATAACCTGACCCTGTCGCAGTACCGTGCCGAGGTCAACCGAAATAGATTCGAGCCGCCCGGGCACTTTCGCGCTCACCGTCGCTTGATCGTAAGCCGCAAGCGTCCCGGTTACGGTGATCGTTTGCTCCATCGGGATTTCAGAAACCAGCAAGACCTTTATCGGCCGGGCTTCGGTCGCTTCAGCCGGCGCGTTTCTGGCCGATACCGGATAACCGCTCTTGCATGCGGCAGATGAAAGGATGATGCCTGAGAAGAGGACCAATCCGAGAACGTTGCCATACGATCGTGCCGAGGCTCTATTGCTGTTGATGAGACTAAACGACATCTTATTTGTCTAATGATACCTTTTTTCAGTATGGGGCGCACGGCGGGAAGCAGCAGTCAGCAGTGTGGATTGCCCATTTCCCCTAACTCTTGGCGCAATAGAGCGCGATGATTCACCTCGGCACCTGAAGTCCGGCAATCTCCAGATACGCTCGGCCGGTCTGGACAGTTACAACGGAAGGCCGAAGAGGCATACTCGTCGGGGGTAGATCTTCGAGCTAAGCTTGCCCGTACATATAGTCAGATCAGATAGGGCTGAAGTTCTCACCAATGGTTCCTGGCAGAAGGCTGGAGCGCTGTTGTGCTTGGGCCATCAAAGGAAGCTAAGCCTATCTATCATGTCCTCGGCAGACTTCTCCCGCATCAGCTCTATTAAACGCCGTATCTACAAAGAAGCGATCTCTGTGCTCATACTTTTGACTCCTGTGGTTCAGATACCTTTCCGTCGGCTGCGCCTTTATTCTAGTTGGTTTTCGAAACAAACGCTAAGACACATTGGCTCGCGGAATCAAGCGCAGTAGTGATGCCGTCACACGAGAGCGAAAAGAGACTTCGTAAACCTCACTTGCTCAACCAGAGATAGCAACGCCGGCGTTGATCTGGCTGGGTTTGGATCAATTACCGAATTCAGCGGGACGGAGCTCCCGGGCCAACTCGGAACACTAAGAAGTAGTCCATGCCGTCAGGTTTCACAAAGTCGTATTGGTCAACCAAAGAGAAGCCCGCTTCAGCAGCTTCTTTGATGACAACTTCCTGGTTGATTCCATGATTCTTGCCGTTGCCGTTTCTATCGATGATGCCCAGCAGCGCGCCGGGTCGCATCGCCTCGCGAAGGTGAGCAAGCAGCAGAATCGGTTGCGCGATCTCGTGGTAGGTTTTCAGGATCAGCACTGCATCGACGCTGTCGCGCGGCAGCCGAGGATCATCCTCTTTGCCGAGCACTGTGTGAATGTTTGAGAGCTTCTCCTTAGCTGCGCGGGCTTCGATGTGTTTGAGGTAATCGCGATTTATTTCCACCGCGTATACGTTGCCGTTTGTGCCAACACGCCTCGCCGCCCTCACCGTGAACCAGCCGGAACCCGCCCCAATATCCGCGACGTTCGAGCCTTGCTTCATTTTCAAGATATACATCACCCGATCTATTTGTAGCTTCTCGTCGCGGTCGGGCTCTTCAAAGATCGACAGATCGCCAGTGTAAGGCTTGCTCGTCGGCCGCGTGATGCGTTGTGCATCAATGCGCTCTTGGAATTGGATGGCCCGCGTGACCGCCGGCTGACCTGGGCACACGGTAGGCGCGAAGGCGAGAAGCGCCGTAAGGAGCGACGTTCCGACTAGTCGAACTGTGTTCCGCACGGATTACTTGACCCCTGTGATCTCACAGGCATCTTGCGCCATCGCCCGAACGAAGGCAACAGACGATAGCTGGCGATCGGTTCCTTCTCAAGGCGCCGGCGGTGTCTGAGACTCGGTGAGCGGCTCGACGAATAACAGCGCCGACAGCCGCTGTGCGCTGAACGGAACGGTGATGCCATTGCTGATCAGATCGCTGCCGCTGGCGATGATCTCGGTCCCCGTATCTACATCCACAACGTGGTACGTCACCCAGGACTTCAGCTTAGGCAGCACGACGCGCTGCTCGAATGCTCCGTCGCGCTGCCACCGATATAGCAGGACCCCCGCATTCAACCGTCTCCTGCTGTAGAAGGTTACGCCTGCGACGTCGGCAGTATCATTGGGCAGTTGCAGATCATATTGGCAGGCAAACTTCAGATGGTTCAATCGGCGATAGTTTTCAATCTCGCTCAGGACGATGCTCTGCTGGCGCTCACCGATCATCGATAGGTCCGTGGAAATGCCCCACATTCCAGCCATCGCGCTGCGGCAATAGAGCCGCATCGTCTCGTCATCGTTTTGATCTATCCGATCCAGATTGATGGTGAAGCGAAGTGCCTCCCACGGGAAGATGAAATCCATCGCATTCAGCGTGGCAGAGATGTTCCCACGCGGGTCTGGTATTCCACTGCTGCCGAGATCGCTGAGCCAGGTTGCCTGTGTGGCCAGCAACGTGAACTCATTGATCATTCGCCCGCCGTCCAGGCAATTCTCAATCGTGAGATCCGGATTGGCCTTACGCACAGCTTGGATCGCATTCTGGAAACCGATGACGTTCTTCATTTCCCCGGCGCGCGACTGATCGGTGAAGAATGGCTGATCGTATTTCCAGTAGTCGACGGAGTACTTGGTTCGCAGCGTTTGCACATGCCCTACCAGATAATCCACGAAGTCCGGTTGCGACATATCAACCAGATCGCCGCCGAGGAACCTGGAATAAACCGGCGGCTCTTCTATCGCCAACGCCGATTCGTTGCTAATTTCGCTTACGTATTGCGGAGTCGACCACAGACCAGGCTTTATGCCGTTCGCTTTCAGCGAAGCGAGCATCTCTACGAACTCACCGGGTTGGAACTTTGAGGGGTCAGGCTTCCAGCGCCCATCGGCAAACCATCCGGCATCGATGACGAACGCGTCAAATGAGTAAGGCGACATCGCACCGATCTGGTCATTCAAGAAGTTATCGTCCACTTGCTGGCGAACTGCATACCAATGATTGTAGGTCAGCG
>JADGNW010000022.1 GCA_017883315.1 Blastocatellia bacterium
AGAGCGAATATTGGGCGTGCCGGATCGAGGCCGTGGCGATGGCAGAACTCATCCCGAGACAACGTCGCTCGAACAGCTTCTGCGAGCGGATGCCCCACGTACTCAACATCGATGCCGGCTTTCTTGTAGAACGCTTCTTCGAAAGGCAGGATCACCAGCATCCGATCGACGTCGCGGCGCAGCGCTCGAACGCGGTACTTCCTCCAGGCCCAGACTTGCGGGCTGACGTAGTAGACGATCTTGAATCCTTCGCGATGAAGTTTCTTCGCGAGCCTCATGTTGAAGTCAGGCCAGTCGATCAAAACGATTACTGACGGCCGGCGCGAGCGCGCTGCGTTGAGCAGCGTTCGATAGGCGCGATAGAGTCTGCCGAGTGCCAGAGCTATCTCGGGCACGCCGATGATTGCAACTTCGCGGGCATCGACAAGCGTCTCGACTCCGGCTGCGCGCATCTCTTCCCCGCCGGAACCGAACAAGTCAAACCTGGTTTCGGGAAATAGTCGCTTGAGCGCTTGTGCGAGAGACGCTCCGTGCTTATCGCCGCTGGCTTCACCGGCGACGATCATTATGGATAAGGGTGACAACTGGGAATTGAAATGTAAATTATGCTCTGAAGGGGTTCGCACCATCTGGTGTTAGGTCGTTAGATGCCGGGCGCCATACCAAGCGCCCGAGCACCCAACACCTGACCGCTAGGGATTGCGCAATCCCGGAGTGCCGCTGTCTTTCTTCTTCTTATCTTTGTCCTTGCTTTTCTTGTCCTTGCTCGAAGAGCTCTGCGCTTTTGGATCAGCGGGCGCGCCTGGCTTCACCTCGACGTCCTGTCCCGCTTCCGTAGCACGTCGCGGTCGAGCATCCGGCGAATTACTAGTTGTCGTCGCTCCCGGCGTCACTGGGCCGACAGCTTTCGCGCCGCTCAACTCCTGAGCGCGCGCTACTATCTCATCCGTCTTGAGTTCGCGATCGATGATCACGCCCTTCGAAGACGTGTCGATGTGTGGACCGACAACCAGTCCAAGCACTCGCGACGGAAGACCTTTGCCCTCTGGCCCCGGCTCAGCAACTTTCACGGGATCGGGTTGGGGAACAGGCTGGCCCCATTTCTTAAGAGTATCTCTAGCCTTATCGACGTAGGGAGAATGCGGGTAACTAGCGACTAGTTGAGCCAGGTTCTGACTCGCCGTTACCGTGTCTTCCTGAAGCTCCATCGCCTTCGCATGAAGATACAACGCTTCATCGAACAGTGAGAAGTTTGGATACTTGTTGAGAATCTCTTCGGTACGCAACTGCGCAGCCTGGGCCGACCCGCGTATAACAAAATAGAACCGCGCTACCTTCAGCTCATGCATCGCCAGAATCTCTTGCACCTTGTTCATCAACGGCTCTGCCTTCTGTTTCGACTCCGCGTCCGGGCAGCGCCGGAGCATGTCCCTTAGTTGGCGCTCGGCGAGCTTGGCGTGAGTCGTGTCGCGATCCGCGGCAATCACCTGCCTCAGATGAATCTCGGCAATCTTCATCATTGTGTCGCAGGTAAGCCTGTCGTCAGGGAAGAACTGAATCCAGTCGCGGTACTCGACCTCTGCTTGAGCCATGCTCTTCGTCCCACCCTGAAGATAGTAGGAATCGGCGATCGACAGCTTCGCCATTTTTATCATCGGGCTGTCGGAATACGTGTTGATCATCGTATTCAACAGTATCCTACACTCATCGAAGCTTCCCTTTCGGCAAGCGTCAACACCCTGGCGATAGAGCTCGCGATCGCGGCCAGGTCCCTTGGCTTCCTCCAGCGTGAGCCTGGTCTTTGGCTTGCCGCCACACGCTGCGAACTGAAGCGCAACAGCTAAGACTACAACAAGAATCTTCACTACTTTCATGCTACTCGACCGAAGCCTGTGGCAGACGGCCTTTCTCCTTTGCGTACTTTTGTGGGCTGGTCTTCTGTCTTACAAGAGCTGAGCACGGGTCAAACTGTTAGCGGCTCAAGAGCTTTTCTGCGCAGCTCGCGGGTTGCTTCTTCGGGATCATTCTTACCGAATACGGCTGAACCCGCGACTATCCATTCAGCGCCGTGGCGGACGACATCTCCAACATTATTCACGTCGATTCCGCCATCTACTTCTATATGAACGTTCAAGCCGCGAGAATCAATCATACCCCGCAGCCGGCTGATCTTGTCAAGCGAGGTGCCTATGAACGATTGTCCTCCAAACCCCGGATTCACGGACATCACAAGCACGTAATCGACAAACGGAAGCGCCTCTTCGATGGACACAAGCGGCGTAGCCGGATTGAGCACTATGCCCGGCCGCACGCCAAGATGACGTATTGCTGTGAGCGTCCTATGTAAGTGCACATCGGCCTCGACGTGAACCGAGATCATCGACGCTCCCGCTCGCGCAAAGTCATCTATGTACAGGTCGGGATCGGTGATCATAAGGTGGCAGTCGAGAGGCAGGTCAGTCGCTCGTCGCGCAGCTTTGACAACCAGTGGTCCGATGGTGATGTTCGGAACAAAGTGGCCATCCATCACGTCAACGTGAATCAAACCCGCGCCGCCGCGTTCGGCTGCTTTGATCTCGTCGCCGAGCCGCGTGAAGTCCGCCGATAGAATTGAAGGAGCTATTTCTATCATTGTGCAATGCTCCTCACAGAAACGACAAGCCCCTGGCTGCTCCTCTCGCTGCTCTGCTCGCTGCTCCTCTCGCGGCTCCGATGATGAATCTCCGCGCGAGCTGCATTCGGCCGGGCGACGAGGGGTCGGGAGCAACTAATTGGCTCTTTGTTTGAGGCCCGCTGCTCACGACTATCGTGAGCACGGAATCTTTCTTGACTGACGAGTTGGCGCCCGGGCGAGTTTCGATTACCGCGTTTGCTGGAACGCTCGCGTCGTTGCGATGTTGAATCTTGACGCGCAGCCCCGCTTGTTCCGCAAGCTTCTGCGCCTCCACGTCGGGCCTGCCGACGACGTTGGGTACGTGGGTGTCACCGCTGCGGAACAACGTGTAGATCGTAACGATTGCGCTTAAGAAAAAAGCGAGGGCGAGCACGATCACCATGCCTAGCCTGCGGGATATTGTCCAGGCGATGTTGCCGGACCCTGCGCGGCTCGCGCCCTGTCGGCTGTTCATAGGCCGAGTCTAGCATCGCGCTCGTAAGGGTTTCAACTTTAAGGGGAGAGCAATGTCAGGGAATCTTTGCGGCTTGGCGGGGCTTAGCGTCTGTGCGCGAGAACGTCACTCGAAGGAGACCGGCACCATTTCGCGCAAAGACGCAAAGGTGCGCGAAGACGCTGAGCC
Organism: Blastocatellia bacterium; assembly: GCA_017883315.1. Classification (GTDB taxonomy): domain Bacteria; phylum Acidobacteriota; class Blastocatellia; order UBA7656; family UBA7656; genus Onstottus_A. Next base: position 3,297 of record JADGNW010000022.1, read on the forward strand.
GCTGCTCATTGACGTAGTTCGAAAACGAGGAATAGAATTCCTTTTCACAAGCAGTTGTTTCAATCGAGCAAAAGACGCGATCAGGAGAAGGGGATGTCATCAGCACCGAAATCAACCAGCGCTTACTCGACCGAGTTCGAACGCGCCGAGCATTTCAAGAACGAGTTAGTGGCATTTGCTACAACGGGTCCGCTTAAGGACGAATACGACCTTCAGTGCAAGCTCTTCTTCGAAGGCGCCAATCCGGAAGACGAACACGAAGCTGAAAGCGTACGCGATTGGTTCTTGTTCGATTGGTTCGACGAAAACGGCGATGGCGCAATTGACTATTATCTCGACGCGCATCCGGACCTTGATGAGCCCGATGGCGAGATGCTTCTCGATTGGGTTGAATCGATCAATAGCGTTTTTGAGATTCGCTCGATCGGCAAGTTCTCGGTGCAACTGCAAGAGCTGGACAGCGGCGACGCCTACACAGTCAAGACAAGCGTCGAGCGCGCTCCTTTCAAGCGCGGGCAATTCCTCATCGCGCGACTGCTTCCGTTGGGCGACGATCTGATTTTTTCGGGGCTTCAGTTTGTGATGCCTGATCGGGAATCCGCACTTGCATGGCTCGAGATGCGCCGCGCGTTCGACGCGTTCGATTCGCCCGAGGCCGTGGAAAGAGCGCGACGCGAACAGGTCAGCGCGTTTTGCGATTTGTTCGGCTGTGACGAGCTCACCGTTGCGTCTGGAAAGCTCAACGCGACCCTTGAGAGATTCCAGCGTTACTTGCTCACCGAGCGTCGCGATCCGGAGACGGGAATGACTCCGGCTGAAAGATTTCAAAAGGAGCTCGGACAGCAACTGAGCGTTCCCGATCTGCCGCCTCTTCCCGCGCCTGTTGTGGGCGCGGGCGAAGTCACGATTCTTTGCGATGACTTCGATGGCATTGTTTTGCTGCCGGACTTCACCAGCTTCAAGCGCGTCTTTGAGACCGACGAGCCGGACCGGCAGGTCGCTGGGTGGAAGGAGCTCGTCTGGACCTACATCAAGAACCCTGATATCCCGATTGTTGCGTTCGAGCGTGTGGCCGAGCAGTTTCCTCTGCGTGTCGAGAAAGTGTTGCGCACTCTGATAGGCGACAAAGACTTTTCGCTCGAACATCTCTACGCGGTTCTGCTCCATTACAAACAGCCGGTCGATGGGCTTGAAGATCTGAAAGACGATCAGCAGCTTTGGGATTTGTTCGACGGAAACCATCACGCGGAGAAATCTGCAAAGCCTGCCGCGAAACCAAAGGCGCGCGTCAGGAGCAAAGCTCCGGCGAAGACGCCTCGCGCAAAAGCGACCGCCAAACGGAGCGCTAAGAAGACAGCGCCTGCGCGTTCAGCCCGCGTCGCACGAGTCAAACCCAAACCCGCAGCAAAACTCAAGGCGACTCGCAAAGCCAAACCCGCAGCCAAACGAGCGGCACCAGGCAAAGCGCGCGGACGCAAGAGCACATCGACCCGGAGCACATCGACAAAGAAACGATGACGCTCGCTGAGGCAACAGCAGGCTTTCTCGATTACATCCGGCAGACTCCATCCACTGTCACACCGCAGCTTCAAGCACTCCCGTATGAGCTAGCGACGCAGTTACTGATCTCGTACTTCTCCGCGAATTCGCCGCTCAGCGACGTCACCGCAGCGAGTCTGCGTGACTTTCTTGCGCGATGGTACCTGGAGAAAGCGTGCACATCGAAGCTTAAGGTTTCGGAATCAATCGAGCGCGATTCGACGACTGACTCTCGCGCTGTGAGCTCAGACCTCGGAGAATCTGATCAGCTTCCGGCGCCGCAAGAGCTGCTGGCCTCGATGGCTGACTTCTTTAAGTGGGCGGACCAGAACACCGGCGAAGAGCTGATGGCACAATGCTCACTAGCTGTAACTGAATTGAGCGAGACTCTACCGCAAGCGATTGAGATAACTCGGCTGCTGTCGAACTGGATTCAAGAGCGACGCGGGGCATTCACCTTCCCCGAGTTTCTCACGTCATTCGAGGAGGGCGGGCACAGTCAATACGACATCGACACTCCGGGAACCATCGGCGCACTCGAGGGCTACTTTCGGATCATTCGCGTCGAAGGCTCATTGGTGGAAGCTGAGGATTTGATCTCTGAAGAACGTGTCTGGCCGATCATTTTTCCAACTCAGGTCGCAGTGCTGCTTGACCGGGCTTATGTCATCAATCTTGAACTGGTGCGAACCAGGGAAGGCTGGCAAATCGCGAGTTGTGGTTTCGCCTATCCGCCCGGGACAGAGGTATGAAGATTGAGGATGGAGGATAGAGGATCTCACTCGCCCAGTAGTCGCCCGAGTGATTTCGTTATGCGCGCGATCGTCTTCTCGCCGAGACCAGGAACCGATGCGAGCCCGCCCGCTTCTGCAAGCGACCTCAGTTCCTCAAGGCTCTTAATACCGAAATCACGGTAGAGCAATTGCGCAGTCTTGAGTCCAATGCCCGACACGCGCCGCAAATCGAGCACGGTGGCTGGAACGTCTTTGGTGATCTCTTCGAAATACGAAGACTTCCCTGTTTCAATGATCTCGATTATCTGCGCGCTGATAGTCTTGCCGATGCCGGGAATTTTTTGAAGCTCGCCAGCGCCGCCGCGCGCTGTGATCTCGGTGATCGATGTGCCCATCGAGCCGATGGTTTCAGCGGCCATCTGATACGAACGAAACTTGAAGGGATTCTCGTTTTGGAACTCGAGCATGTCAGCGATCTGCTGAAGCACACGCGCCACTTCAGCGTTGTCGATTGCGGGTTGTTCTTCTCGCTGGTCTGAATCGCTCACAGCACTAAACTAACTTCACGGCGAACCAAGGTCAATCCAGACACTGAGTGTTCGAGCAGATGTCGCTGAGAATCCGGCTGGAGCTTTGAAAAATTGACACTCAAGCTGGAAGGCGCCGCCCCTTTGGTATCAGGGGGTTCCTCATGCGATATTCCTTCCAATCTGAGTCGAAGTCGTTCAGAAGTCGGCAGGCCCGGTCAATCAAATGGCAAAGGCAAGAAGAAACCAAAACAGGGTTAACGGTGCGAACCTGTGGTTCGAAGCGACGATGTGGGCCGCCGCTGATAAGCTGCGCGGTAACATGGACGCTGCCGAGTATAGGCACGTAGTTCTCGTGCTCATCTTTCTCAAGTACATCTCCGACGCGATTGCAAAGCCAGGCTTCTATTTGATCGGCAACTCCGCCGCGAGAAATACGGAGACGCCGCGCTAAAGAAAATGAGGCGGTGAAAACAGACCGGTTTGATCAAGCGAGCGTCTGGTGAGCTTCGATAAGCTGGAGGGCGTCTTTCGCTGCCTTCGCGACGTCGGGATCGGCGTCGCGGCTGAAGCAGCGAAGTTCAGGTTCAAACTTGCTATCGCCCAGGCTGCCGATGACGGTCAAGACCACTGGCAGGTTTTCCCGTTTATCTAACGCTTCTTGAAGAAGCGGCTCAGATTTCTTCCCGGCTCGCACAAGTAACATTCCGGCAATGGTGCGAGTCGTCTCGTCTTCAGAGCCGAGCGCGCAAACTAGAACGCTTCCCGCAGCACGCAAACCGGCAACTCGCCAGACGGCGTTAGAAACAAAAAGCCAGATAGCTCGCGCGACTACCATCGAAGAACATCGTATCAAAGACTCTACAATCCGAGCACTGCTTTCAAGTTCTGGCTTCTCCAAACGGCCGGATCATGCGTTGCCGAATGGTCGAACCAGAGCGGCAAGACGTGCTCTTCGATGTTCGGATGGTTGAACCGCTGCCCGCCTCGATCAGCAAGCACGACCAGGTCAAAATGCACGTGAATAGAAACGACTCGGGTGACGCGCGTGAAATCCGGTATGTATTTCGGGATGTGCACAGGACAGCTCATCAAGACCAGCGTGCGGGCCGTCAGCCCATTTTGCGTCGCTAGCATCATAATGTTGGCGCCGTGGCTGTGGCCGAACACATCCAACGCGCTGAGGCCGCGCGCGTTCACCCAGTTGCGCAGTTGGATCGCTCCGAGCGCCCGAGCCGCGTCGCTGTAGGCACCAGACCATTCAAATCGGTCCTCCGCGCCGTAAAGATCGGGGCGCACATTGGCCAGCACATAGCCGTGAAAATCACCGCCCGGCTGCCACCAGGTCGCAGTTCTCGCAAACGTGCCGTGAACCAGCAAGCTTGTGTGCGACGGTTTCTTTTTGGTTTTCGTCGGCTGACTCTTGGTGAGCGCGCGAAGGCGAGAATGCTCCGGCGCTACCCGAGCCAGCGCGGTTGCCGCGACGTTACGCACCAGCTGATCTTCGCTGCGCGTGCCGTCTACCAGAATCCTTATCAAACGCTGCGGCTGGGTGCTTATCTCGAAGTACGAAGACGCTGCCGAGACCCTCACAAGCTCCTCGGGGTGCCGCAAAGACGCTTCGAGCAATTGCGCGGCCGTCTCGGTGGTCGGTTCTTCGAAGAGCTGCTCGGCCAGCTTCGCCGTCGAGCGGTGAACGGCTTTTATCTCGCCGCCGCCGATGGGTGTTTTCATGAGTGCTGGTCCGAACCTCGCCGTCAGGCTGCTGCTGACGTTCCTCACGCCGAGCCGTTCGCCGGTGGGACGCAACGTGGGAATTGGAAACTCCGCAAGGTCGTCTTGCGGGATTGGTTCGACAGCGCTTTCTAATCCGGCCGCGAACGCGCGTGCACGCAGCGCCTGATCGTCGCCTCTGAGCTGACGCCCGAGCGTAAGCAACAAAGCCGCCTGGGATTGTATGGCGGCCTGACTGGTCTTACGGAACGCCTCAGGCCCGGGAACTGGCTTCTCTACTCTCTTCTTCGGCATCGTTCTTTCCTTTCGTCACTACGAGCCGCGCGAAAGGATATACCATTACAAAGGAATGTCAAGGCGTACCTGCTCGCGTGAGGCACGGTTGCGGAAGGCCCGCGTGGCAGGCGACGGTTTGTAGCACACGTAAATCAACAGCCGAATTAAGAAGCGAGCCCGCGTGGTTGCCTTCACTCCTCGTTAGCAACCGAATGCTTCACGGATTGCTGGTCTAAAACAGCGAGGGGTTTTGCTGATGCCCCAGCATTATTCAGAGCCAATACTTGGTTAACAACCTAAGAGCGCGCGATGAAAGAACCGTTGCAAGACTGGCGGACTCTGTTAATGGGCATTCTCTTACTCGTATGCATTGACCTCGGCGGCGAGTGTCGGTGAAAATCTGACTCCGGCAGGACTGAAATAACTGACGGTCAACCCTTACTCAACCTGTGTTCCTGGAGTAGTCTTATGAAACGCATTCATCTCTAAGCGACGCTCATGCTCGCTTGCGTCGCCGTTGCCGTGTCGGCAGCTCAGTGCTTCTTTCGGTAAAGGTCCGATATTCCTACTGTCATCCCCGCTACAAACCCGCTGGACGGCGCGTCGTGAGTCAGGCCGAATCGCACACCCGCATCCAGCACCAGCCGTTCGCTGACTTGATACGTCGCGACCGCGAGTCCCACCATCGCGCCGGGCTGTTCGTCATTCTTGCTGAACCCGCTGATTTCTCCTTGAACGCCAAACCGTTTTGTCAGCCCTTGAGAAACCGCGAACGCGCCTTGTCCACTCGACGCGTGACCGTTGCGCGACGTCCGGCCAGCCAACAGGTATATCGCATTGAAGTCGACGGTGGTCTTGTCAAAGGTCTTGCTTACAAGCGCGATGAAGTTGTGATCTACTCGACCGGTACCGAGTCCTTTCGAGTCGCTCGCCGTCGGCGCTTTGATGTAGTAAGCCAATGCAACGCCCGGCGATGTCTCGTGTTCGTGCAACAGCACGAATTGAACCCCAAACTGGCAGTCGCCAAAACCTGTGACCCTTTGATTCAGCGCCCTCTGTGAAATCACCGCATCGATATCCGCTTCCACAAGCACGCGCGAACTGACCGCAAAGCGAACGGCGATGGGTGTGTCCTGTTCGTTGTTGACTCCAAAGGCGTGGAAGTTCGCGTTGTAACCGGACTCAAGCTGAAGAACACCCGGCCTCTGGAACTCCGCAGGGTTCGAGAATGTCGGGCGAGCCGGAACAATGAATGGAGTCTCAGTGGCGGCCGGAGCCGGTTGCGTCTGCGCGCCAGCAACGCCGCCAGAACAGAGTGAGAGAATCAATAGCGCCCAAAGCTTGTTCACGCTGTTTGTCACCCGTGCCCGGCTGTATAACAAAAACGAAGAAGAAACGGCAAGCCTCATGATGCTCTACTATCGAGTTATCGCGCGACCCGCACTCGATGGAACTACGGAGCAAGACGGTCGCGCATTGACTGCGCCGGGCCAATCGGTAAAAATCTTCACTCTGGCAGAGTAGTTGAAACAACTGCCGGTCAACCATCGCTCGGGTCAGCATCCTGGAGTAAACCTATGAGACGCGTTCACCTCAAAACCGTGCTCGTGCTCGCTTGTCTAGCCGTTGCCTTGTCGGTGACTCCCGCGCAAGCAAAAGACAAATGGATCAACCTCACAACCAAGAACTTCAACATCATCACCAACGCGGACGAGGGCGAGACACGAAAGCTGGCTCTGAAGCTTGAACAGTTTCATTACGTGTTTTCAAAGCTTTTCAATCTTCCGCCCGTGCGATCTATCCCGACGACGGTGATGGTCTTCAAGAGTGACGGTTCATTCAAACCGTACAAGCCTCTCTACAACGGCAAGCCTTCCAACGCAGCCGGCTACTTCCAACCGGGCGAGTACGAGAACCTCATCGCGCTGGACATCAGCGCGAACGATCGGCGGCCGATGTCGATCATCTATCACGAGTACACTCACCTGCTGACAAGCACGACGCCGCGCGAGTGGCCGCTGTGGCTCAAGGAAGGATTGGCCGAGCTGTATTCGAGTTTCGATGTTAAGGACAACAAAGTCATCCTCGGCGCCCCGATAGACCATCACGTTTTTCTGCTGCGCGAGAACAAATTCATTCCGCTTCAAACTCTGTTCAGCGTTCATCACGAGTCGTCGATTTACAACGAACGCGACAAGCAGAGTATCTTCTACGCCGAGTCGTGGGCGCTTTGTCATTATTTCGCCTTTGGCGACAAGATGGCGCGCCGCCCGCAGTTGATCGACTTCATAAATCAGTTCAATCAGGGCGTCGACGTCAATCGAGCGTTTACTCAAGCATTCAAATCAGACATGTCTGCAGTGGAGAAACAACTGCGAAGCTACGTCGGCAATAGTTTGTATACGATCAACGTCTACACGCTTACGAGCACGGAAGGCGAAAGAGAGATCTCGGTAAAGCCAGTCTCAGACGCCGAGGCCCAGTTCTATCTTGGAAACCTGCTCGCGCGAACCAATCGGCTGGATGAAGGCGAAGCGCTCTTCAAACAGGCGATCGCGCTCGACCCGGAGATGCCCCGGTCATACGAGGGACTTGGGCTTGTTGCGACTCGCCGTAACAGAATGGACGAAGCGATGGAGCACTTCAAGCAAGCCGCGATGCGCGGCTCGAAGAATCACCTGGCTCACTACTATTACGCCGAGGCGCTCCAGCGGCAGGCAGTCGGACCACTCACGCCAAAGCTCGCTCAACAAATCGCGGACGAGTTGAAGACTTCAATCAAGCTTATGCCGGGTTTCGCGCACGCCTATTACGCGCTGGGGTTCTTGTCGCTTGCGACTGGCGAGAGCTTGAAAGAAGGAGCGGAGCTTGTGAAGACCGCTCTGAGGATCGAACCGCAGAGCACCAACTTCGCTCTGACGCTCGCGCAGATTCAAGCACGAATGCAGGACTACGCGGCGGCGAAGAAGACTCTCGAGCCGCTGCTTGCGTCGGATTCTGACCCGGGGGTGAGAGCGTCCGCTGAATCGACGATGAAGATGATCGAGTACTACACGCGTCCAAATTCCGCCGGGCCTACTCCTGAACCTGTTAACCGAGGGACAAGCGGTTCGGTGACGACTTCCGAGAGTTTGCCCGCGCCTCCCCGACTCGTTCGAAGACCAACGCTCAAGTTCGAAGGGGCACAAACGATTCGCGGCGTGCTGGTTTCGATCGAGTGTAAGACCGGAAAGTGGACGCTGGTCGTCAACACTGCGAATGACCTGCTGCGCTTTGCAGTCAGCGACAAAGAGAAGCTGGAGTTCTACAGTCAGGACCCATCATTCGAAGGCTCGGTGAATTGCGGGAGCGTGAATAAGATCGCGTTTATTTATTTCAAGCCGATGGCGGGCCAGTCGAAGTTCGCGGGCGACGCAGTGGCCGTCGAGTTCACACAATAGGAACCTCAAACTGGTTCTCACGTTCGTTCTTGGGCTTTGCCCTGACGTAGATGCTTTGCAAGTTTGCTGCGGCTTGGAGTTTGTTTCATGCCTTGAATGGACCGCGCTCCTCGCCTGGCTGCAGACATCATAGGCTTACCTTTGCCGCCTCCTCCTCTCCGTTCCAACTTCGTCATCCAGAGCTTGTTTCCGAAGACGCCTGACATCAATCCGACAATCGAGAAATCGACATCGAGTTTTTCCCAATGCAACGAGGCGCCACGGGGGCCCAGCTCTACCAGTGCAAGATCATCGACTGATGCACCGCTGAGTCCCTGGGCTAGCTCGCACGGAAAGATAAAGGTTGCGCCGTTCCTCAAATCGACTACCACTCGATTGGTTGCGCGGTCATAGTGCGCCGACTTTGCCTGCGGCTCGACCTTGGATGCCAGTCTGCCGCGGACTGTCGCTTCATCAAACATCTTTTCGAGTTCTCGTTCGGTGTACTCCCACCTGCCCGCTTTTACTTTAGCCATAGTCGTCAAGACCTACGCTTTCTCTAGCGACACGAATTTGGCGACGAACTTCTTTTGGCCGTAGCCGGGAAAGCTGATCGTGAGTTTGGCATCTTCTCCCGCTCCTTCAGTCCGAAGCACGACACCCGTTCCGTATTTCTCGTGCTTCACGCGAGCCCCAACACGAAACTGGCTCCCAGAGCCAGATGCAGCCGAGTCCGCACCAGCTTCCCTGCTCTTCGGCCTCTCTGTTCTCGACGGCTGAGTCTCAGCGCCTGATCCACTTCGGCGCTTGAAGAACTCGCGCACACCTTCAACGGAGTTGTAAGTCTTGCCGGCATAGTTGGAAGTCTTCTTCACCGGGCGCGGCGACTCGCTGCGCATCGCAGCCGCCGCTTCGCGATTGTGACGAGTCTCGGGCCGTTCGGCGAACCCCAGCCACGACGGTCCCGATGAAAGATTCTGCATCAGCTCAAGCGGAAGCTCATTCAAGAACCTCGACGGCTCGGTGACGTCCTCTTCCCCAAAAATGCGTCGCTGCATAGCGTGCGTGATGTAGAGTTGCTGTTGCGCGCGCGTGATCGCCACGTAGCAAAGCCTTCGCTCTTCTTCGAGGTCTTCTTCGCTGGCCAACGCCCGCGAGTGAGGGAAGAGTCCCTCCTCCGTCCCGACAATGAACACGATCGGGAACTCGAGCCCCTTGGCAGAATGCATGGTCATCAACGTTACTCGAGCGTCAGCTTTGTATTGATCTGTATCTGATACCAAAGCGGCGTGATCGATGAAATCCTGCAAGGACTCACCATGTTCTTCGGCTTCGACCGCCGCGGTCACAAGCTCCTCGATGTTCAGCAGTCTTCCCTCAGCCTCGACGGTCTTCTCTTCTTCAAGCGAACGAACGTACCCCGTATCCAGCGTCGCAGCCCTGACGATCTCCGATAACGGCTGAGCCTCGACGACACGGTCTCCCAGGCCCTTGATAATGTGTGTGAAACCTTCGAGCGCCGACGTCGCGCGCGGACCGACTGCTCGATTCGCGACCGCGAGCTCGACAGTTTCCCACAGCGAGACGCCCAGATCGCGTTGCTTGCTTTGAAGCACATCGATAGTTGTCTTGCCGATCCCGCGCGGCGGAGAGTTGATCACTCGCGCCATGGCGATATCGTCCCGCGGGTTCATCGCAAGCTTCAAGTACGCGATGATGTCTTTCACTTCGGCGCGGTCATAGAAAGAGAAACCGCCAACAATGTTGTAAGCGATGCCCCGCCGTCTGAGCGCTTCTTCGAACAACCGAGACTGCGCGTTTGTGCGGTACAATACGACCGACCGCAAATCGGGCGTCTGGCGTTGATGATCAGCGATCCTGTCTGTCACAAACCTAGCTTCACCTTCGGCGTCGTAGGCTTGGTAGTAACCGATCTTCTCACCTTGTCCCAGTTCCTCGGTCGCGTAAAGCGTTTTGGGAAGCCGCTGGCGATTGCACTCGATAATCTTGTTGGCAGCATCGAGGATCGTTTGAGTCGAGCGATAGTTCTGCTCGAGCTTGATGATCTTTGTCCCGGCAAAGTCGTGCTGAAATCCGAGGATGATATTGAAGTCTGACCCTCTGAACGAATAAATGCTCTGGTCGATGTCACCTACTACGCAGAGGCTGCGTTCGTGCCAGAAGCCCGCCGGGTTGACGGCGCCATCTTTTCTCGCCGAGCCGACTGCGATCAAATGCGCGAGATCATATTGAATACCGTTCGTATCCTGGAACTCATCGATCATCACGTGACGGAAGCGATCGTGATAGTACTGGCGAACTTCAGGAACGCGGCGCAGAAGCTCGACCGCGCGGATCAGCAGATCGTCGAAGTCGAATGCGTTGGCTTTCTTGAGCCGTTCTTCGTAGAGCTTGAAGATTCGCGCGATCCTTTCATTGCGCTCGGTGACGTGTTCGCCCTGGTTCGCATACGCGGCGGGCAAGGTTCCACGGTTCTTAGCCGAGCTTATTGCGCCAAGCGCCTGCCGCGCTGTTAGAGACTTATCGTCGATGTCCAGCTCTTTCATTATCTGACGAACCAAACGCACCTGATCATCTTGGTCATAGATGGTGAAGTTTCGCGTATAGCCCGCGTTGAGTGACTCGACGTTACGGCGGAGGATCCGTACGCAAAGTGAATGAAAAGTCGAGATCAGCGGCGACGAAGTGCGCAATTCGGAATCGAGCGTAGCTTCAACGCGTGACTTCATCTCTCCGGCGGCTTTGTTGGTGAACGTGACTGCGAGTATTTTCCAGGGAGGCACGCCGGCTTGCTCGATTAGATGGACGATGCGATGGGTAATGACGCGAGTCTTTCCCGACCCCGCCCCGGCCAGAACCAGCAAGGATCCTTCGATTGTTTCCACCGCTTCTTGCTGCTTCGGGTTGAGATTCATCATCTGGGGTTGGGGGGATAGGGGTTGGGGGTTGGAGCCCAGTCCCCAACCCCAATACCTATCGAATCAGATTCTGTATCGCCTTGAACTGAGGTGAATCGGCGCTCTCCATCATCTCGAACAGCGACATCTCGAGCGTCGAATAGATGGCTCCGGCCTGTAACAGGCGCGCGAGCGCAACCTGTTTGTTCTCGGGTTTGCGAGACGTGATGCAGTCGACAAGAATGAACACTTCGAAGCCGCGCTCGAGCAAATCGAGGGACGTCTGAAGAACACAGATATGCGCTTCTATGCCGCAAACAAGCACCTGCTTGATGTTTCTGCTGATCAGTTGCGAGAGAAAATCTTCCGAGCCGCAAGAGCTGAAACATGATTTCTCAATCGCTTTCAACTCTGCCGGCAGCCGCGCGACGATCTCTTCGGCAGTGTGCTTGAGACCCTTCGGGTATTGCTCGGTTACGATCACCGGGACTTCGAGGAGCCGTGCGCCTTCGACTGCCATCGCGATGCGGGAAGCAACTTCGCCGAAGTCTGATATCACGGGTCGAAAGGCTTCCTGCATGTCGATGACTGCGAGGGCGGCAGATTCATGGGAGAGTTTGATGATCTTGTCCATGGATTAGCTCAAGCTGTGCGTCCGGTCTAAGAACTCATGGGCACTCTCTAGAGACCGGAGCTCAATCAATATATCAGCAGGTTCATGAGGCATACAACTGACTGGTAGGAAGAACGCGTGGACGAGAGTCGCGCGCTTGCAGTATCTACGAATGATGAATTCAGACTCTACTGAATAATAGAGGGGTCAATACGAATCCGACGCATCGGGAGGCTCCGCGGGAACGAGCTCGATCTTTCGAGCCCACTTTCTGCCGCCCCTTTGCGTGTATTTGACTGTCGCGGGAGTGCCCGATGTGATTGACGCAGGTTGAACCTGCCGGCCAGACTCGAGTATCGATGTTCTCTCATCAAAGGCAAGCGTCACTTCCTCACCATCGTTTAAGAGAGTAATAGTATGGGCGCCTGGATCGACAGTTTGAATCTGCCCTTCCACGACGTTTGTTTCCTCAGCCAGCATCGACGTTGATCGGCTCTGACGAGACGGACGCAACGTGTTGCCAAGCCTCAACCTGTATACAAGCAGGCTCGACAAAGAGAATGCTATTAGGATAACGCCCAGGATTCTTACTAACTTACTCACGACTACACCACCTTGTTTCTCTTCGGTGTCCCATAGCTTAGAGGTTTGAGAGCGCCTCGAAGTCTGCATTTGAGCTGGAGGCGCAATAGCTGCAACTCAAAAAGTAGAGCGGGTCAGCACCAGCCCCGGGGCCGACCCGCTCGCGTGAAATGAGTGGTGCTAATCCGAAACTACATATTCTTGTTCTTGGTCTTGGCCTTGGCCTTCATCGTGCCACCGGCGTTCGAGTTGGCAGCCTTCGTGGCAGTCTTTGCCTTTGCCTTCCTCTTGCGTTTGGCCTTGGCCTTGGCTTTGGGCGCCGGGGCGTTCTTTGCCATTGCAGTGTTAGTTGTCTTGGCGGGCTTGGGCTTCGCCGCGTTCTTGTTCTGCGCCGCGAACGCGGATGTCCCGGCGAGAGCTAGAGCTAAAACAGCACTGATAAGGATTCTTTTCATCGTTGTCCTCCGTAGAATTGTTTTTTTCTTGCCGCGGACTCGATACTCAAGCGTGCCGAAATCTCGTCGGGGCAAGTCGACATGCAGGACTGCAAAGCGTGTGCCCGCCTTTGTGATTCCGCGCTTCTGCATTAAGTCGAAGATCAGGCCGGTTTAGTTGATTAGTCGAACAGTCGGCGCGCTGGTACGAAACGGATCTCGTGTGGCCGTTTTGCCTCAGCTAACAAAACAGCCACAACGTAGTACGAACTTCAGTCTGTATCTTCTATTCGAAGGGCTGGTAGAAACAGCCAGACTAAAGTCTGTGTTACTCTCCGCTTTCTTTAAGATTGATTCCGAATCGTTCCGCCATTCGGTACAGCGTGCGGCGATCTATTTTCAGGACTTCAGCAGCGCGGGTACGACTCCCGCCAACGGCTTGTAGCACGTGGATCAAGTAGCGTCGTTCCAGCTCGTCAAGCGATGGAAGATCTTTGAACATTGATTGGGTCTTCTCGGGCTCGTCCGCGCGAGTGTGATTTCGAATCTTTACGGGCAGGTCCTCGGGCGTTATCACTTTGCCGCGAGCGTAAAGCGCGGCGTGCGCAATCGTATTCTCCAGCTCCCGGACATTGCCCGGCCAACTATACTGGCTCAGGGTAGCAAGCGCTTCTTCAGAAATCGTAGCCGCCCGCGCTCCGGCTTCTCGCGCCTGCCTCAAAGCGTGCGCCGCCAGAAGCGCCAGGTCGTCGGCCCGCTCACGCAGCGGAGGGACCCGCAAGGTCACGACGCTGAGACGGTAGAAAAGATCTTCTCTGAACCGGCCTTCCTTGACCTCGCGCTCAAGATCGCGGTTGGTAGCGGCAAGCACTCTCACATCGACGCGAACGGAACGGGCGCTTCCGACTCTGCGGACCTCCCCTTCCTGCAGGACTCTTAGTAACTTGACTTGCAATGACAGACTGGTCTCGCCGATTTCATCCAGCAGAATAGTTCCTTGATTTGCCTCTTCGAACAGCCCGCGTTTGTCGGCGGTCGCGCCGGTGAAGCTTCCTTTGACATGCCCGAATAACTCAGACTCGAGGAGGGTCTCGGTAATCGCCCCGCAGTTGACCGCAACAAACCCCCCGGACGCTCTGGGGCTGTTGCGATGCAACGCGCGGGCAACCAGTTCCTTCCCTGTTCCTGATTCACCGGTTATCAGCACCGTCGAGCGAGAAGCCGCGACCAGCGCGATCTCTTTGTACAACTCGATCATCTTGTGACTGTGCCCGACCAAACCGGATGCTTCGCTGTACTCCTTCAGTAACACAGCGGCGGGCGCGCCGGCGTCTCTCCCCTTGAGCGCCCGGCGAGCTGTCGCGATGACCTCATTCACATTAAAAGGCTTGCTAATGTAATCAAACGCACCTTCTCGAACGGCTTCGACCGCCGTTTCAAGCGTGCCGAATCCGCTGATCAGGATAACTTCGGAGTCGGGAGAGATGGCCTTGAATTCTTTGAGCAAGGCCACGCCAGTCGTGCGCCCGCCAAGGTTGATGTCGCTGACAATCAAATCGCGATGGGTCTCCTCAACTGCTTCGCGAGCCGCTTCCGCGCTTTGACTCGAAGCGACTTCCCAACCTTCTTCCGCGAAGATCTCGGTCAGGAACTTGCAGGTCTCGAGGTCGTCGTCTATGACAAGGATTCTCTTCATTCATCCACCAACGCCGGGTCTTTGATCCCGAGCGCTGCTTCCTCCAAATCTTCGATGCTCGCCACGCCCTTCGATGTTGATGCCCCGGCGCCGTCCCTCGCAGCGCCGGCCCTGGCCGTCTGGAACGGCAGCCTTATGAGAAACGTTGTGCGTTTACCGGGTTCGCTTTCTACTTCTACCTCTCCGTTATGTTCGGAGACTATCTGTTTCACGATCGTCAGCCCCAGTCCGGTTCCCCGTCCGTGCTTTGTCGAAAACAACGGATCGAAGATCAGATCCAGTTGATCCCTGGCGATCCCCTCGCCGCTGTCGGTCAACTCGATCACAACCGAGCCGTCGTTACGCGCAGTCGAGACTCTCAGCTCTCCTCCGAGCGGCATCGCATCGAGACTGTTGTTGATCAGGTTTATGAAGACTTGCTGCAACTGGTCGGCGTCGGCGTCGATCGGCGGAAGCCCCGGGCTCATCTCCGTTTGAAGCTCGACGTTTCGCGCCATCAGCGTCGGCTGCGTTGCGTCGAGTATATGAACAAGCAGCGAGTTGATGTCGACGGACTCGAGCCGAGGCATTGGCCTTCGCGTTGAGTCGAGCATCGACCGGACTATTTCCGTGATTCTGTCGATCTGGCCGGCGATGATATCAAGCCGCTGAATCATGCGCTCATCTCGCGCCCGCGCGCGAAGCAACTGAACGTGACCTGAAATCAGATTGAGCGGCGTGCCAACCTCGTGAGCAAACTGCGCCGCAAGCTGCCCGGCCGCCGCCAGTCGCTCAAGCTGAGTCAATTGCCTCTGCATCTCGAACAAGCGGAGGTTCGCCTCTTCGAGCTGCCCGGTCCGATCGGCAATTTCAGCGGTAGCCTCGTGAACGCGGTCTTCAAGCCGGCGCTGTTCCAGATTGAGCTGCTGAGTCATCTGTCGTATGCGGCCGAGCATTCGATTGAATCGCGAAGTGAGAAGACCGATCTCGTAAGGCGCGGCAGGTTCGACCTCGGCGGCGAGATCGCCTTCCTCCGCTTTCGACATTGCAAGTAACAAACTGTCGATGGGCTTGTGGACCATGTGCCTGAAAAGGAAATAAGTCATCAAGGTGATCGAGATGATTGCGAGCAGCATCAAAGGCCACATCAGGCGGCGAAGCTCTGCGGCGGAGCTATGGCTCTCATCGAAGGTGAGCAATACATCGACGGTTCCGAAATGCGTCGGGCCGCCTGCATCCACAACGTTGACCCCCGCCGTAGCAGCGATCAATTTGCTCGCGCCTTGCTGCCGTACCGAAACCACTTTGGCTGTTTCAATCTGCTGCGAAGCGGCTCTCTCTTCTTCCGCGGGCAGTGGACCCGCGTCCACAGGCATTCTGAGTTTTTCTACCCATTTACCCGGCGCGACTCTTTGAAACACTCGTACTTCGGTGAGCTGCGGATTGGTCTTAACTATGGTGTCTTCGATCTCCTCCTGGACTTCGGACCAGTCTGGAATCGTGGTGGTCGCTTCGGTTTCTTCCTGGACTCCACCGCGCTTTTTGCGGCGCTCGATTCGGATCTGCTGCCGCTTGATGTGGTTCTCGACCGTGTCAGCCACGCGCGTTGCCAGTAGTTGAGCCTGGTCTTGCTCCTGGCGATCGCTCAGTTTGGATATTGCGAGATCAGAAAAACCAGCCATCACAATGAAGACCCCGACGATGACAGCCGACGTGACAAGCGTGGTCCTGGTATGAAGCTTCAGAGGTGGCAGTTTGAACGAGCGTCTTGGTTGCATCGCTAATTCACTCGAAGGGGTGGATACGAAAAAAGATTATAGTGGAAGGTTGGTTTTGAACAAGAGAAGCGTCACGCGAACGGCGGGGCTGCTACGATGCGCCGCTACCCACGCAAGCCAAATGCTCGACGAACTACGCGGCGGACCTCGCGGCAGTGGGCCACGGCGCTTTTGGCTTCCGTCTTTGTAGCCGCGATTCCAGGGTAGCGATACTCTACTGCGAAATCGGTGAGTGGAATCAAATCAGCCTCGAGCACATTCCACGACGGCTCTGCTGCGAGCACAGCCTTGAGGAGTTTGATGAGGTCGTGGGTTTTGCTAAAGGCGATATTTGCTTCTTGAAGCCGCGCCTTAAGATACTTCTCAGCGCATTGCTGGGCGTGAAAACAGACCCCATCGTAGTTCGGGTCCTTGCGAGCGCGCATCTCCCGCCCCGCGGTGGCCCAATCTCCCTCGGCCTTGTCAATCCACTCTTTTGTGATCGGCCTCATAAATGA
>JADGNW010000182.1 GCA_017883315.1 Blastocatellia bacterium
AGTGTCCTGTGCACGGGGCAACGCTGAGCGATTTCGAGCAGCCTGGTTTTCTGCTCGTCGCTCAGCGGACCGGTAAGCAAGATGTGCCGCTCGATTCGACTGACCTTGCCTTCCTTAGTCTGACAATCCGCGCAGTCCTCGGCGTGTATGCGTGAGTGGCTCAACCTGACCTCGACTTTTTCGAGCGGCCAGCCTTTTCGTTGCGCGTAGAGTTGCAGCGTCATTGACGTGCACGCACCCAGCGCCCCGAGAAGAATTGAATAAGGATCAGGTCCCTCGTCGCTGCCACCCGCTTCTTTGGGCTCATCCGCGACCAGCCGGTGGTTGCCTGCGGTGATCTCTTGCTTAAGGAATCCAACAGAAGAAACTATAACTTCAGACATGATCAACTCCTCGGTGCGATGTACGGATAAGCCGCGGATATGGTCTATTGGTCTTCCGATTCATTGCCGTCCTTAGTCGACGCTGTTCGATCTCGCTTCGACGGTTTGTAATACTTCCTGCCCTTCAAACCTTCCGGCAAGCAATCCATATCTTCGGCTTTGCCCGATTCGAAATGATGCGCGTACTCGTAGCCCTCTCCGTAGCCGAACCGCTTCATCAGTCCAGTCGTCGCGTTGCGCAGGTGCAGAGGCACGGGCTCGCGTTCGGTTTCCATAGCGTCTTTAGCCGCCGCTCCATAAGTCTCGAGCACCGAGTTCGACTTGGGAGCAGTTGCGAGATACAGCGTGGCCTGGGTCAGCGCAAGCTTCGCCTCGGGAAAGCCGACGAAGTGAGTCGCTTGCATAGCCGCTACTGCTTCGACCAGCGCCATCGGATCGGCGAGCCCGATGTCTTCTGACGCGTGGACGACAAGCCGCCGTGCTATGTAGAGCGGGTCTTCGCCGCCCTCGATCATTCGCGCCAGCCAGTACACCGCCGCATCGGGATCCGAGTTGCGAATCGACTTAATGAAAGCGGAGATCAGATTGAAATGCTCTTCGCCGGCTTTGTCGTATCTGATCGCCGCGCGCTGCATCGCTTCGCGCAGGACCTCATCGGTGATGACCCGAGCGCCAATTGAATCCAATTCAGCGATCGACACAGCGAGTTCGAGCGTATTGAGCGCTACTCTCGCATCCCCCGAGGAGTACACCGCGATTGCGCGCAAAATGTCTTCGGTGACATCGATGCGCTGGCTCCCAAGTCCACGCACCGGATCCTCGAGCGCGCGCTTGAGGATGCTTACTACCTCATCGGTGGTGAGCGGCTCGAGTACAAACACCTTCGATCGCGAGAGCAACGCGGAGTTCACTTCGAACGAGGGGTTCTCGGTCGTGGCTCCGATCAAGACGATCGCACCGCTTTCGACGTAGTGAAGAAACGCGTCCTGCTGAGCCTTATTGAAGCGATGTATTTCGTCGATGAACACGACGGTGCGTTTGCCGAGCCGGCGGCGATACGCGTCGGCTTCAGACATCACCGCGCGAACCTCGCGTATGCCCGCCGACACCGCGCTGAAAGGCACGAAGCGCGCCGAGGTTTGATCGGCGATGATGCGAGCCAATGTAGTCTTGCCGGTCCCGGGCGGGCCCCAAAAGACAAGCGACTGGAATCGATCCTCTTCGATCATCTTTCGAAGCGCGCGGCCCGGCCCAATGATCTTTTGCTGGCCTTCGAACTCCCGCAGAGTCCGCGGCCGCATTCGGTCGGCTAGCGGACGGTCTGGTGATTCATTGTCACCAAATGCGGTTTGATCTTCTGGTTCTTCGAACAAGCTCCCCGGCTGGTCACTCATCATAGTCGCCTTCTTGAATCTCGGCATTACTGGCTCCGATCTAGAATACTAAGCGGCTGGACCTTTCGACTGCAACGAACAAAAGAGAGGTCTTATTGTAACCGCGCACGCGCAAACGGCGTCGAAACTGTAGGGCTTTGACCGCAAACAACGGCAACGGTTGGGAAGACCGTTCGTTGACACGGGTTCGACCACTTTGTTAGTTTTAAGGCTTGCGTGGTTAGGCATGGCGGCCTCAGTGTATCGCACAATCGGATTTAGGAATCTGTTACACGTGAAAAACATTAGATACCTGTTGATTTCATTGATTGCGTTCTCGGTCCTGCTCGGGTCTGCGTGTGTGCACCGGGTGAGCGTCAATGAACTCCTGCCTGTCAACGCGCCGATTCAGACCGACGAACTCGTAAATCGAATCAATGCCTATAGCCGGATCCAGACCTTCTCCGCACAGGCTGACGTGACGGTTTGGAATTACTTCACCGGCGAGGGAGCACAAGCCGACGAGTTCCCGATAGCAACCGGGCTGATTCGATTCAAGCGCCCCGAAGCCACGCGGATGAAAGTGACTTTTCTGAGCGCCGATGTTGCAGACATGGTAAGCGACGGCCAGAAGTTCAAGCTCAAAATCTTGCGTCCGCTAGACAAGCGACGGTTCATATACGGGCGCAACCTGGGCGACATCGAACGAATGAACGCCGCTGAGATCCAGGAGACCAGGGACCCTCAACTCACAAAGGCCGGGGGACTCGTGAACATGCGTCCGCAGCATATTACCGATTCGTTTCTGATCAAGCCTATCACCGAAACCGACCGGCCAAACGTTTTTCGCGAAGAGGTACGGCAAGTGGAAGCGGACACTCGCCCGAGTAAGAAGAATCGCCTCGTCGAGCGCAGCTACTACGTCGTGTACGTGCCTGAGCGCGATGAAAAAGGCCAACTGAAATTGCGCCGCAAGTTTTGGTTCGATCGAAGCCAGACAGGAACCCCGCTGGTGCGCCAGCAAACTTTTGAGAACGGCGTCGGAAGGCTTGCCAGCGATGTAACGTTCGCCGGCTGGTTCACTGTTCCCAACAGCACCTGGGCGTGGCCGGGACACGTGATAATAGACCGGAGAAACGACGGCTATCGGCTCGATTTGAGGCTTGTACAAGAAACGGTTGAGGTGAATGCAGAACTGCCGCTCACGACATTTGAGCTGGATAACATCGAGAAACTGGAAGAAATAAACCTCGACGAGCCGCACAAGATATCGACCGAGTCGCCTCGCAAACCCAACCCTTCAAAGCCGCCGAACAACAATGAACAGCCTCATCGCAGCCAACATTAGCCAGCGCCCGCTGAGAACTGCCATCAGCATCATCGGGGTTGCGCTCGGTGTGATTTTGATCACACTATTTGTGGGGCTGTCGCGAGGGATGATGCGCGACGCTGCTGAACGACAGGCGAACGTAGACGCCGAGATTAGGTTCCTACCCAGCGGCAACGTCTCGCTTGCAGGTAACCCGTTGATGCTTCCATCGCGATACGCCGACGCGATTCTTCACGGCGTGCAACCTACCGCTGAAGACCCGGACATTCAACCGAAGCCCCCGATAGACGGTGTCGCAGCAGTGTCACCCGTCGGCGAATACGTGCAAGGCAGCGTCGCCGGCATCGGATTCGAGATGGTCGATGGCATTGACTACCCGAGCTTCATCAACACGACACACTTAACGCTCGCCCAAGGCCGCGGTCTCGAGGACGGACGCACGTCCGGCACGGAATATGAAGTGCTGGTCGATCATTACTATGCTGCTAGCGGCAAGGACATCGATGGGCGGCCTGTTCATTTGGGCAGCAGGATCACCGTGCTCGGACACACCTTCACGATCGTTGGAATCTACGAGCCGTCAGTGCTCGGGCGCGTGAAGATCCCGCTGCATACGATGCAGCAGTTGCTGGGCGGCGTCGAGAACTGCACGTACCTTCTGGTCAAATGCGAACGCCCGGAACTGGCTGACAGGGTTCTGCAGGATTTGCGCCGGTACTATCCCGGCAACAACGTCATCCTGACAACTGAGATACCGGCTCTGTATTCGCAGACTCTCGCGCCGGTCGAGATATTCCTGAACGTGGTGATAGGACTCGGGCTGGTAATCAGCGTGCTCGTCATCCTGCTTGCGATGTACACGACAATCATCGAGCGAACCCGCGAGATCGGCATATTGAAAAGCCTCGGCGCTTCAAAGCGATTCATTGTGATGACCATCGAGAAGGAAGCCGCTCTGATCAGCGTGTTGGGTGTGGTGCTTGGCTTCGTTGTGGCTGTGATCGGCAAGCTCGCTCTTGAAGCCAATACGCGACTGATGATTGATCTGGAGCCGAAGTGGCTGCTGATCGCCGCAATGATTGGCGTGCTGGGTGGCGTACTAGGGGCGATCTATCCAGCCTTGCGCGCCGCCAACCTCGATCCGGTCGAAGCGATAAGTTATGATTAGTCCGTAGTCATTTGCCTTTGCCTTTTGCAAGTGACCAATGACTAATGACCAATGACCAATGACCAGTGACCAATGACTGTTTTAGAAACAATCGATCTTCAGATGATCTACCACGTTGGCAAGGTAGACGTGCCGGCACTGCGCGGAGCGACCTTGCAAGTTGAGCCCGGCGAGTACGTCGCGATCATGGGTCCGTCCGGCTGCGGCAAGTCAACGTTCCTTCATATCGTCGGAGGCATGCTCAAGCCTACTTCCGGCCGCGTAATGATCGAAGGAGAAGATCTGACCGCGATGACCGACGCCCAGCGAACCGACTTGCGACGACGCAAGATCGGATTTGTCTTTCAGCGCTTCAATCTGTTCCCTACCCTGACCGCCGAAGGGAATCTAAAACTGGCCGAGCGAATTTATGCAGGCAAGGACAACCGCGACCCGGCGCGAAGGCGCGAAGTACTCAAGGTGCTCGGGCTCGAAGACAAGATGAATCACAAGCCACTCGAGCTTTCCGGCGGTGAGCAGCAGCGTGTAGCAATCGCTCGCGCGCTGATCAATCGTCCGGCTATAATTCTTGCGGACGAACCGACCGGCAACCTGGACACCGAGAACTCCGGCGTAGTTCTTAACATGATGCGGCAGCTCAATAAGGAATTCGGTCAGACCATAATAATGATCACTCACAACTCAGAGGCCGCGGCGCGGGCCGATCGAATAATCGAGATGCGCGACGGGCACGTGGTTCGGTCAACCGTTTCGACGCAGGCAATTTAAGGACGATTGTGAAGATCATCCTGGCCACCCTGAAGAAGACTCTCTTCTGGTCCTACGATCGTGGGAGCTGGCAGTACGATGTTATGTGCGTGCTGATTCTCGCTTTCATTTTCCTGGCGCCGAACAGCATGTTTACCCGGCATCGCTCAACGGTACCGCTTGTCGTTAGAAGCGTCGAGCTCGGCCAGATCGAGCCAAACAATCTCGAACGAGAACTATCAATTCGACTTGAACAGAAGTATGGCCACGCTGCAAAGATCGCTCGCATCGAAACAGTCGAAGACAGTTCAGGCGAAGTCAGCTACGTCGTGCATCAGAAGTGAACCC
>JADGNW010000183.1 GCA_017883315.1 Blastocatellia bacterium
CTCCGAGCGTCCCGGTAATCGCAAGTCCCCGCTGCCGAGCGACTGCGCGGGCATCTCTTTCGTCCAAAATCAGGAGGTTCGCTGACAACTCGGACGCGAGAACGATGGCTTCACTTTCGCCTTGGTCGAGACCCGCACTTAGTAGCTGCGCTACGGTCTGCTGGTTTGCGGGCGCCTGTTGCACGATCCAGGGAGACTTCATTACGGCGGTTGCTCCGGGTCGGCCTGCGCCTCGAATGACGACTTCATGGAATACTGCTTCGGGAATATAGATGGTGCCGTAGAGTGCGTGGAGCAAGTCCAGGGAATTAACGATGGAAAGCGCGATGAGAGGTGAGGAGTTGCTGACGACGATCAATTAGTTTTCCCGTGCTTCGTCGTGTCCGGCTTTGGCAGCTTGCACGTCCTGATCTAGGTCCTCAGGCGTGTGGCTGAAGATAGAAACCTGATGCCGACCGAGGAACTGGATAAAATCGTAGAGCGGCATTTGCAGCAGCTCCGCGCCGGTTCCGGTTGATATCGATCCCTCTTTGTAGAGTTCAACTACCGCTTGTTCCAGCGCATACTTGTGCGCCTTCTCCAGTAGCTTTTTTTCAAGATCGGTGCCGCGTATCCGGTCCGGGACTTCGATCTCAACGTTCACCGTCGACATTGGTCAATGCTCCTTTCGCTGGTATATCCTACCACAGTGCGCTACCGGTTTTTCGCGGAATATCATCAGTGCCAGCTGCGCCTGCGCGCTCAAGGTCGCGGAGAACATCGAGTCTGGTCGGATCGTTACGGTGTTTCCTGATGCCGGAGACAAGTACTTGAGCGAGCGGTTCTGGGATGTCTGTTAGAAGTCGACTCGGTTTGTGAACGCGGAACTGCGATATGCCAAACGAGAAGAAAACGATCGAGATTCACGGTAGACCCTGGGAATGGTCTTACGTAGAGGAAGGTATTGCGGACTGTAAGCTGAGTAAATGGCAGGAACAGAAGTGGTCTCCAAGAGATGCCCTCGTACATCGCAACGGCGGACGAGTTTCACTCTATGTCGGACAGAAATATGATGCTGACAAGATTGATCTGGTTGAGGGCGCATGGACCCACGACCATTGTCAAATCTGTTGGTGGGCGCTCTCGGAGGTTGAGGACGGGGAACATGGGATTGGCTACACCAACGGAGACGGTTGGTTGTGCACTGAATGCTACACCAAGTTCATAGCGCCCGTTCAAGAGGAAGGCAAGCGCAAGTGAATACCCAAGAAGCCACCCTAGCCCCTGGGGGAACTGGAGGCGCGCAAGTCGCACTCTTGGTCATCGACGTTCAAGTCGGCATCATAGAAGGCTTTCACGCATATCGCGGGCGCGAGGTACTTGAACAGATCAATAAGCTACTCACCAAAGCGCGAGCTTCGAACATGCCGATCATCTACATTCAGCACGATGGCGAGAAGGGGCATCCTCTCGAAGTGGGAACTCCAGGTTGGGAGATTCATCCTGACATCAAGCCTCGCGAAGGCGAATTGATCATTCGCAAGCGAGCTTCGGATTCTTTCTTTGAGACGACGCTCCAGCACGAACTTGAGCGCCGAGGCATCAAGCACCTCATTGTCACCGGATGCATGACCGCGTACTGTGTCGACACCTCGAGCCGGCGGGCGGTCAGTATGGGCTATGATGTGACTTTGGTGAGTGACGCTCACACTACTGTGGATAATAAACTCCTAACTGCGGCGCAGATCATCGCTCATCACAACGCGTTGCTTGATGGCTTTGACGCGGGCTCTCACGCCATCACGGTGAAGCCCGCCGATGAAGTGACTTTCTAAGCTAAGGACGAACGGCGAGTGGCGATCAAACTCAAGGGCGAACACCTGGATCGAATCAGAGCGCACGGCGAGCAGACTTATCCTTACGAATGCTGCGGCTTCTTACTCGGCACACGCGAGGGCGAGATCAACGTTCTTGCTGAAGTCTATGCCGCTGAGAACGAGCGACAAGAGTCGCGAGAAACCCGCTACTTGATCACGCCCGAGCAGTCAAAGCGAGCGGATGACTACGCTCGGAGCCGTGGACTTGGTGTGATAGGTTACTATCATTCGCATCCAGATCATCCGGCCGCGCCTTCAGGCTACGACCTCGATCATTCGTGCTGGCCCGGCGAGTCTTACATCATTGTCGCGGTCGAGCATGGGAAAGCAGCGGCACTGAACTCGTTCACCAAACCCGACTACGACAAGTTCGAGCAGGAAGAGATAATCGTCGAAGACAGCGTACCGTAGACTGTCCAGTCTGCGGTAGAATTTGTTTTCCGAAGACTACACGAGGGTGAATCCGCCGCAGACTGGACAGTCTACGGTACAGAAAACTTGCGCCGGCCGCTGGAAATCAATCCAGGAGCCGGCGCTCTTACTAAACAGTCAATGCCGAACCGATCAATGCACGGCGTGTTGGACGATGTTGCGCAAGCCGAATGAGCCAGGCATTCCGATCAAGCTCGAAGGCTTCAACCCGATCGGGCCTTCCTCGCCGTTAAGCGCAAACGATATGTGATCGCCTTGCGCGTACGCGTAAGCCAGCACCGGTCCTCCGACCAGCGAGTTGAAGCTCTTTCGCTGCTCTTCGGGTAGGTTCTGTGTTACGCCGCCACCCACTCTCTTTGCAATCCCGCCCAGCACTGACGAGAGGTTCTGATAGATTAGCGCCGAGAAATTGGCCTGCTTGTCTTCAGGCAGCGCGGCCACGAATCGAGGCGAGTGCAACAACGTGTAGCCCGACTCGCGATACTTCACCGAGTTTTCGACAAGAGCGCGACTCGGCGCGGCCACTAGGTAGCCGTTCGCGTAGGTGTAATTCAACTCGAGTCCGAAGTCCAACGACTTGAGCGTGTAGTACGTGCGCCCGCCCGAGTCAGCGTGGCTCAACTGGAAGCCTTTCTTTCCATCGCGCGCCGCCATTTCATTCATCTTGTTGACGACTGTCTCGAACGTTTGTTGCAGGTGCGCCGGATCATAGACCTCGAAAACCATCTTCCATGAAGGCGTCGGAAGCAACGGCCCGTCAACTGCGAAAGCGAACTCTCCTCCAAGCGGCGCCGCGAAGTCGTCTCGAATGTTCAAACCGGTTTGGCTTTGGAATTCCCCGAGGTGTTCGCTGAATTTGGGATCAACCGCGTTCAGCGTGCTCATCAAATCGTCAACCAAAGCGACCGGCTCCTTCACGACAAACGCAGCGACCACGTTTGCATCAGGCGAGATAAACTCAAGAGCTCCCATCGGCCCGGGCGCTGCAAGCCAGGAGGCGATGCCGTGACTTGCATCACTGAAGCTTAGCACCGCGCGATTGAACGACTTGCCCTGATCTTCTTTCATCTCGGCGATGAAGTACTTCAGATTGGTGATTCCCAAAGAATCGAGCGCAGCGTTGGCCTTCGCGTCGCTGCCTTTCGATTGAGCGATGAATCGCTGGAGATCGGCGGCGATGATGAAACCCGCCCCGTCGTGATAGATATCAGCGATTCGCGATTTGAAAGAGCCATCGGCATACTGACCGGCGCTCGCAGTTTTCATGCTGGTCTGAACGCGCTGCAAGAAATCGAGCTTAGGCGAGGCCGCAAGAACGTCGCCGTTGATCCAGATGTACAGATCACTCGGCGCCGCGGCCGCAGCCGTTTTCATTTCAGACTTCACTGCACTCGAGGGATCGTCGATGAATCGAACTCCCGGCGTCTTCTTGGAAGTTGTGCTCATGGCCGACAACTGACCTTCGACGTAAGACCGGAAGCCGGCCGCGTCCTTGAGCGTAGTCAGGACGAGCGGACCATCAGGTTCGCCCTTCCCGGTATTGGAGAGTTGCGCCGTCACGACGATCTCATCTCCGATTTGCGCGCCGAACTCCGAAATCTTCGAGATGACTTTGTCCCACTCCTGATTGCCGCGCGACGAAGCCTCTTCTTTGTTCCACCACTGACGAAGCTCGGGGTTCTGGTTCAATCGCTCTTCGATGATCTTGTTGGATTCCGTCAGCATCTGGGTCAGATTCGGAATCGCGACGTAGAACACCGTGTCGTCGGGAGTCATATCAAGCAATCGAGTCGAGTACCGCACTGCGGGACCCGCCACGCGCTGATCGATGTCTTTTCGCAAGTCAGCGAGCAATTGCCTGTAGTGGTCTGCGTTGCGGCTCCAGGCGATTTCGTCTTTAACCGGAACGCTCTCGATGCTTGAGTTCGTGGCGACTTGATCGCCGGGCAGGAGCACGTCTTGTTTGCTGCCGTGTTCGACGTGCACTTCGCCTTGAACTACGGAAACGCGTGAACCTTTCGTCGCGCTGTTAACAGAGAAGATCGTCCCAACGACCGAGACCAGACAATCGTTAGTCTGCACATAGAGGTGACGCGACTGTGGCTGCTTAGCGGCCTGCACGATGACGTTGCCGCGATCGAGGTGAATCGTTGTTCCTTGAGCGCTGTCGGTAACCGAGAACTCCGAGCGCTCTCGCATCTCGATCAGCGAACCGTCAGGCAACTGCACAACTGCGCCGGCGTCCTTGGCAGTGCGAACCTTGTCGCCCAGCTTGAACTCTTCGCCGACCTTGAGTGGCTCGGTGCTGGTGTCGGACACGAGATATGCTTGTCCGTCCATCGCGTGAACGACCATGTGAAACGCTTCGCCCACCCGGAAGAAGCGCTCATAAGAAGTCAGCGAGACAAGACCGATTCCTATAACGATTGTGGCCGCAATGGCCCATCTCACAACCGTACGCTGCGAAGCTGACATCCTCTCTATTAGCGAGGCCGCGCCGGGGCGTAACGGGACGGCTGCCACTCCGTAGCGCGCTTCCTTGAGCGCTTTGCGGCAGGGAATGCACTCATGGGTGTGATCTTCAAACAGAAGCGAGCGCGCCGGCGACAGAGTTCCGCTCAGGTACTCGGGTATCAACGTCTGGAAGTCGCCGCAGTTTCGAATGTGATCGACGTGCGCAGCGGGCGCGCTGGCCGTAGCAGTTTGGTTAGACAGCTTCGCCCTCACGCGCTCCGCCGCGCCCTCGACCACAGACTGATCCACCCGCTCGCTGCGGATCGCGGCCGTGGCCCGGTCAAGTATGTCATTAAGCTCTTGATTACTCCGTTTCATGATGTCCCTCCAGGAACGTGGCGATCTCTTTGCGAAGCCGGGTCCGCGCTCGATGCAGCAGCACGCCGATTACCATCTGCGATGTGCCGATCATTTTGGCGATTTCGAGATTGCTGTGCCCTTCAAAATACTTGAGCACGATGATCTCGGCCGCCTTCGGACCAAGAGTCGCGATAGCTCGCCTGATTTGAGTTTGAAGTTCGCGATCGACGTATTGAGTTTCCGGATTCGGCTCGGAGCTTTCGGTCGCGGCAGGCGCGACTTCTTCGATAGACACCGAGCGCGAGCGGGTCCGGCTGCGCAACAAATCGAGCGAGGCGTTAACAGCGGCGCGATGAAAATAACTCCCCGGGCTTGGCGACAGGTCTATTTTCTCTTTGCGCCGCGCGAGTCGGAGAAAAACAGTTTGAAGCACGTCCTCGGCATCCGAGGCGCTCCCGGTCACGCGATAAGCCGTGCGAAAGACCTGGTCGTGATGTTCTCGAAAGAGCAACTCGAGTTCTTCCGGTGGACTTAGCACGGGTCTGAGGTGTTTAACGGCTTGCACGCGTTCCTCCTTAACTTCGTCTTCAGCCATAAAACGCCTCCTGGGAGGGAATATTAACAAGTTTGCTTCTGATACAAGGATATCTTTCCGATGCTGAGGCTGGCCAAGCTCCCCATCTTCATTCGCTAACCCACATTTCGACAGAACCATCGCGATGGATCTTCGCGATGAAAGGAGGCGAGTGTTTTGCTGCGAACCGGTTCATCCTGAGCAAAGCTTTGACGAAAATCGCAGCCATCTCCGGTCCTGTCAGGTTCCCGGAGACAAGAACGAAGGCTCGCACTCCCGATACAATCAGTGCTGTTCGCTCGACTAGCCGGTGCTTGATGTGACTGTCTTTGGTTAAGACACACCAACCGTTTTCCCCAACTTGCGGGAGCCAGTAGTCGTCGCGCGCATCCTGCGCAAAGAAATCATCGTGGATGCGCACATCCGCACCGGCTGCTCGCAGCGCCTCCGCAATAATCGTTTTGCCTAGAGATCGGTCTAGAAAGAAAACGAGGGGTTCAGGCTGCTTCGACTTCGAG
>JADGNW010000184.1 GCA_017883315.1 Blastocatellia bacterium
CCGATGGCTTCCTTGCGCGCAGACTCAAACAGCAATCTCGCCTTGGCCGGTTCCTCGATCCGCTAGCGGATAAGCTGCTCATCTCGGCCGCGTTCGTCGTTATGGCGTTACCTCACTCGCAATTTGCTTCGATTCCAGTGTGGCTGGCTGTCGCAGTCGTCGGTAGGGATGTGGTCATCGTTCTGGGGGCGCTCCTCGTGTACTCATTGACCAGATTCAGAGAATTCAAGCCGACTCTGCTTGGGAAAATGAACACTTTCGCGGAACTCGGATTAATTGTGTGGTTTCTGGTCTTTCATACCACGGGCCGGCTCATCTTCCTATTGCCTTTCTTGTACGCGATTGTAGCAGCGTCGGTCGTTGTTTCCGGGACTGAGTATGTCATCCGGGGAGCGAGTATCCTGAGACGACGTTCCCACGCTTCTTCCTAGAAGGCCGCTCCAATTCCACTGTAGCCCACGGCGCTCACGGAAGGAATTGTTGATGTGCCATTGTATAAAAAACTTGACAGCGACACACTCAGATATTAATATTCAACTGATTTTCAGAATACCGGAGGCATTCAAGAATGAGTAAGATAATAGGCATTGACCTTGGGACGACGAACTCGGTTGTTGCGGTGATGGAGGGCGGCGAGCCAGTGGTAATAACCAATTCCGAGGGCGCGCGGACAACCCCTTCAGTCGTCGCGTTCACAAAAGACGGCAACCGTTTGGTGGGCCAGGTAGCCAAGCGCCAATCGGTTACCAACCCCGAAAACACCATCTACTCGATCAAGCGGTTCATGGGACGCCGCTTCGACGAAGTCAACGAAGAGATGAAGATGGTGCCCTACAAAGTCAGTCGAGCGGGCAACGACGTCAGGATTTTCGCCGGCGATAAGGAATGGTCCCCGCCCGAGATTTCCGCAATGATTCTCCAAAAACTCAAGCAAGCCGCTGAAGACTACCTCGGCCAGAAGGTGACTCAGGCGGTGATAACCGTGCCGGCCTACTTCAACGATTCGCAGCGGCAAGCCACCAAGGACGCCGGCAGGATTGCGGGCCTCGAAGTGATGCGGATCGTTAACGAGCCAACTGCCGCGGCGCTCGCCTACGGCCTCGACAAGAAGAAGGACGAAACAATTGCGGTATTCGACTTCGGCGGAGGCACCTTCGATATCTCGATCCTGGAAGTGGGCGAGGGAGTGGTCGAGGTCAAATCGACTAACGGAGATACTCACCTGGGCGGCGACAACATCGATCAGCGAATCATCGAGTGGATCATCGAGGAGTTCCGAAAGGATCAGGGCATAGATCTTTCGAAAGACAAGATGGCCCTGCAGAGGCTGAAGGAATCGGCAGAGAAGGCGAAGATCGAGCTTTCATCAACCATGGAGACGGAGATCAACTTGCCGTTCATCACCGCCGATCAAGCCGGACCGAAGCATCTTGTGATGAAACTCACTCGTGCCAAGTTCGAGCAGCTCGTCGAGGACCTCTTGCAGAGGACGATGGGTCCTTGCCGCGCCGCACTCGAGGACGCCGCAATCAAGACGGACAAGATTGACGAAGTCGTGCTGGTTGGCGGATCGACGCGCATACCGAAGGTGCAACAAATGGTGAAGGAGTTCTTCGGCCGCGAGCCTCACAAAGGCGTCAATCCGGACGAAGTTGTCGCTGTAGGCGCCGCGATTCAAGCCGGCGTGCTGGGCGGCGAGGTCAAGGACCTGCTCTTGCTCGACGTAACTCCTTTGAGCCTCGGCATCGAAACTCTCGGCGGCGTGTTTACGAAGTTGATCGAGCGCAACACGACGATCCCAACTCGCAAGTCTGAGATTTTCTCGACGGCTTCTGATAGCCAGACTTCGGTCGAGGTTCACGTGCTTCAAGGCGAGCGGTCGATCGCTGCGCAGAACCGAACCCTCGGCAAGTTTCATTTAATCGGCATCCCGCCCGCGCCCCGAGGTGTTCCGCAAGTCGAGGTCACCTTTGATATCGACGCGAACGGGATTGTGAACGTCTCAGCCAAAGATCTGGGCACGGGCCGCGAACAGAAGATCACCATCACGTCTTCTTCGGGTCTGGGCAAGGACGAGATCGACAAGATGATGCGGGACGCCGAGTCGCACGCTGAAGAAGATCGCCAGGCGCGTGAGCGCATCGAGGCGCACAACAAGCTCGACGGTATGATCTACTCGACCGAGCGAACTCTGTCGGAGCATCGCGACAAGGTTGATGCGGCGACCGTGAGCGACATCGAGTCAGCGCTGGCCGAGGCAAAGGGCAAGCTGGACTCTACTGAAGCGAGCGAGATCAATGCCGCGTACGACCGGCTGGTCAAGTCGTCGCACAAACTGGCCGAGATCATGTATCAGCAAGCTTCACAGGCTGGCGGACAAGGTGGACCGACGGGCGCATCAGGCGCCGCGGCTGGAGGCAGCGCAGGCGGCCCAGGCGGTGACGATAACGTCATCGATGCCGACTTTGTCGACGTTGATGATAAGAAGTGAGGAGTGAAACGTGATGCGTGAAACGTGACAACAATCACGTTCATGCATCACGCAGTCACTTACTATGCAGACTCCGGACTACTACAAGCTGCTCGGTGTGCCGCGCTCAGCCAAGGCCGAAGACATAAAGAAGGCCTATCGCAGGTTGGCGCGGCGCTACCATCCGGACGTCAATCCCGGAAACCGTGAATCGGAAGATCGGTTCAAGCAACTCTCCGAAGCCTTCGAAGTTCTCTCCGACCCGAAGAAGCGGGAGATCTACGACCGTTACGGATATTACTCGGAACACGCTTCAGCCACTGCCGGAGCACGCGGGCCCGTGTTCGACTTCGCCAATTTCGGAGCAGCAAACTTCCGCGACATATTCTCCGAGATCTTCAGCAACTTAAGGCCGCACAGCTCTCAGGCGCGTGCGCAACCCGCGCGCGGCGCCGACATCGAGTACCCTCTTGGTGTTTCGTTCGAACAGGCGATGCAGGGCTTGAACGCCAGGATTGAAGTCGAACGCACTGAAGTTTGTCCCGCCTGTCAGGGCACGGGTGAGGCGCCCGGCCGCGCAGTCGCATGCACCTCATGCAATGGCACGGGCCAGCAGACCGGGATGTTTGGCGGATCTTCAAAATGCGGTCAATGTTCCGGCACGGGAAAGATCGCCGCGCCCTGTCCGGCTTGCAAAGGCGATTGCGTAGTTCCCAAGCGCGAGACAATAACGGTGCGAATACCGGCCGGTGTCGATACGGGCTCACGAGTTCGAGTCCCAGGTAAGGGACACGCGGGCAAGTTAGGCGGGCAGCCCGGCGACCTCTACATAATAGCCAATGTCAGTGATCACACTTACTTCAAAAGACAGGGCGATAACATCTACTGCACTGTGCCTATCACGGTGCCGGAGGCGGCGCTTGGCTCGAAGATAGAAGTCCCGACAGTCGACGGCAAGACGTTGTTGCGAATTCCGCCGGGCACTCAGTCGGGACAGAGGTTCCGGTTGCGCGAGCGAGGCGCTCCAAGTCTGCGCGGGGGCGGGGTTCGCGGCGATCAGTTTGTTGAAGTCAAGATTACGCTGCCGAGGGTAATCAGCGAAGAGACGAAAGAGATATTGCACCAGTTCGCACGCCACAACACAGAGGACCCGCGATCCGAGCTGGGAATCTAAAAGGTACCATCGAAAAGAACGCCGGGACTTACTATGACGGAGACGCTCACATGGGTTGTTGTCTTTCTGGCGATTGCGTTGACTCTCCGGGCAATTGTGCGTGAGAGCGATCGGCGCCGGCGACGAACGGTGGAAGAATGGGAACGTGACTTCGCAGCGGGCCAGGGCAAGGCGAGTCAGTTCATGCGGGCTGGAGCGTTGGGACTTGAGGCAATTTTCGTTGCCGAGAAGCGTGAGGCGATTGAATTTAAGCAGGACGAACAGCAGGGCATGACAAAGACCGGCTCGAAGGGAGACGGCCGAGATCGTACGGCGGTGACTAGCGATGGCAAGGACTAAGGCTACAAAGAAAAAGTTCACTATCAGTGTCGTCGCTGAAGAATACGGCGTGCATCCGCAAACACTGCGTCTGTATGAGCGCGAGGGCTTGATCACCCCATCTCGATCGGCGAAGGGCACGCGCTATTACACCGAGGAGGACGTAGAGCGGCTCGAGCTCATTCTGAATCTCACTCGCGATCTTGGGGTGAATCTCGCGGGCGTCGAGATCATTCTCAACATGCGCGAAAAGATGAATCGCATGCAGCGGGAGTTTGAAAACTTTCTCGAGTACATTCGTCAGAACGTCGCTCAAGAAATGTTCAGCACAGACGAGCAATCGAAGAACGCGCTTGTTCCGCGCCGTCGCATCGAGCTTGTGGTAAGAAAGCGCGACCGCCCTGATTGAGAGGCAACTTCGCGATCCTTACCTGCGAAGACGTCTCGCTGCCGGCGGCGCCTTAAGATTTGATGGCTACGGACGGCCAACTCGACCTCAGTCTTCTGTCCAACCCCGCAGGCTCAGTCTATAATTTACGCCGCCGCAATACGGTTTGAAAAATTTATTGGCGCGAGGCAACGATGAGTTCAAAGAAGAACCTGTCGACTGGGCCAGTCTGGCAATTGAAGATCACGCTGAAAGACAGCCGGCCGCCGATCTGGCGAAGGATCCTCGTTGCCGAAGATACTTCGCTTGCAAAGCTCCACCTCATTCTACAGGTCACGATGGGATGGTGGGACTCTCACCTTCATAAATTCACGATTCACGGCCGCGACTACGGCGTGCCTGATCGTGAGTTCTCACAGTTCGCGAGCAGAACCGAGAACGAGAAAAACGCGAAGCTAATGGGAGTTGTCCACGGTGAGAAAGACCGCTTTGCTTACGAGTATGATTTTGGCGACGACTGGTTGCATCAGATCGTCGTTGAAAAAATAGTCGCGAGAGAAGAAGGGAAGCGTTACCCCGTTTGCGTTGCGGGCGCCAGGGCGTGTCCACCGGAGGACTGCGGCGGGATCTGGGGATACGAGAACTTCCTGAAAGCAATAAGCGATCCGAAGCACCCCGAGCACGACGATATGATTGAATGGGTAGATGGCGGCTTCGATCCTGAAGCATTCGATCTGGATCAGGTCAACCGGCAGCTAAGACGGCTCAGGTAAACCGGCGGCTTCTCATAGCGCCTGAGAGTCTTCATTCATCGGCTGCTCTCGCCCTCAGAATCATCGGCGCGGGCGACAGCGTCCCATAGCTCCAGGTACCTGCCCCTTACATAAGGATCGAGTTGCTCCGTGAACTCCGCGCCAAGGCCGTGGAGCTTAATCAACTCCTGGACGTCGGCGAGATCTCGCAGCCGGTGTGGTGCAGTCATGCCCGAGGCAAGCTTCAATTCGATAAGCTTATCCAGAGTCACTATTCGAATACCATCGATCTCGGTTGAGGCGGTTGTGGGATTTGGGAATGAAACAGGCTTGGGTTTGCCATCGCCGGGGTATTCGCCCTGAGTGAGGATGTCGATTTCGACTCCGGTCTCGATATCGCGGAATCCCTTCTTTGCGCCAGGAAACAAGGGTGCGTACCCACGCCCCACGAGGTTCTCGTTGAACAGTTCGTGCCCTTCTTTGCTGAGAACTAGATCAACGTCAACCGTCTCACGCCTGTAGCCGTGCAGCACTAGAGCCATTCCGCCAACCAGCGCGTAATCGATACCCTCCTGGGACAATCGCCGAGCGAGCGCTCGCATTGTCTTGTACACGGGGCCTTCGGCCATAAAGAATTCGTCCACCTTTCTGAGAAGCGCATCTACTGATGTGTGCTGGACTGCCATGCGCGCATTATAGCGCAGATTCACTCTCGATTCAGTTCTTCCCGCTTTTTCGTATTGTAACCCGCGTGCCTCCCATCATATATTAAGCGCGGCCTGATCCTGGGCTGGCCCTGAGTCATCAGCATCGAATACGACAAGTTTCATTCGGAGGTGCACCCAGGATGCTCACGATATTCAGTCGCCGAGCCCTACTCGCATTCGTCGGCTCGCTACTTGCCCTGTCAGTAGCGGCCGCTACAACCAGCGCGGACGATCTTGATAACATTGTTTTCGAAGGCGTAATTCGAGATAGCGCGGGCGCGGTAATTCCTGCGGCGAAAATCGTCGCTACCCATCTCACTACCGGCGTCGAAAGAACCACTGTCAGCAACGGCGAAGGGCGCTTTCGCATAGCAGTAAGCACGCCCGGTAACTATAAGCTCAAAACAATCGTAACTGGTTTCAAGGAAGAGGAGAGTCAGGAGGTCGCGGCGACTACCGGACGCACTTTCACAATCGACTTCGCATTGGCGGCCGCCGGAACGAGCGAGCAGATCACCGTTGCCGCAACGAATCCTCCGCTTGTAGACACCAATCGCACGGTAGTCGGCGACACGATAAATCAACGCGAGCTCGAAGACCTTCCCATCATCGATCGCGATCCGCTGCAGCTTGTTTTTCTGTTAGGCGGAGTCACGGAGGCTCCGCTGAGCACGGCGCAGTTGGCCGATGAGGGTCGCGGTGTTTTCTTGAGAGGAACACCCGAAGAAGCGGGTAATTTCTCTCTCACCGGAGCGCCGGCGACTTCGAACAACATCACTATCGACGGGCTCGACAACAACGATGATCGGTCAGCGCGCGAGCGCATCAGCCTGAGTCCGGAGAGTATCGCCGAGCTACAGATAATCACCAACCAATACGCGGCGGAATATGGCCGAGCTTCGGGAGGGCGAATCAACATAAGAACTAAGGGCGGAACGAACCGCTATCACGGCGATGTTTATTCCTTTTTCGCAGACGAATCGCTCAACGCGAACACGTACTTCCGCAACGCGCGCGGATTGGGCCGCGTGCCTCAACAGCAGCGCCGGGAGGGCGGAGTCTTCGCAGGCCCAATGCCGATTCGACACGAGAAGGATTTTTTCTTCGCAAGCTACGAGCGGCTGGATGTGACCGACTTTGCCGAAATAAACGCGCTCGTACCGGTCGCGACAAACCCGTTGTTTGTTCTTCCGAAGCCAACGGGTCCGGCGACTCCCGGTAGTCTGGTAGCGCCGTTCTTTGAGGAGCTATCAACTCCTGAGAGTAGTAATCTCGTCAACGCGCGAGCGGATTTTAACTTTTCGCAATCGCACAACGCCGCGGTGCGGTTCGATTTACTGCGCGGCGCAAACAACCGCGGCTTTTCCGGAGGCACCCGTCTCCCGGATACGATCCTTGTCCAGGGGCGCAACTCGGATTCGATTAGCCTGTCAGATTTCCTCATCATCTCGAATAAGCTCGTAAACCAGGCTAGGTTTCAGTATTCGAGATTACTGCCGCGTGACAGCGCAGGCCAGGACTCGGTGAGCATCTCGATCAAATCGCCAAGCCTCACCGCCGGATCTTACTCGGGAAGCAACACGTCGCCGGCGTTTGCACGAGAAGAAAGGCGCACGCAAGTTCAAGATAACATCTCGTTCATCTATGGCACTCACGTATTGAAAGCAGGGGCCGACGTTCAACTGATCCGATCGACATACGAGGATTTGTTTGCGACTGGCGGCCAGTTCACATTCGATACGGTGGAAGATTTCCTGGCAAACAATCCGAGCCGCTTCGTTCAGCGCTTTGATACCAAGAGCACGCTTTCGAATAACGTTATCGGTCTGTTCGCGCAGGATGAGTGGAAGATCGTCCCGAACCTGACGTTATCGTTTGGCATGCGGTGGGACGACGAGTCGATTCTGAATGACCGAAATAATTTCAGCCCGCGTGTCGCCGTTGCGTGGGACCCGTTCGGCGGAAAGCTGTTTCGCCGGTTCAAGAAGTTCTCAACACCCGGAAAGACGGTCGTTCGCGCAGGCTTCGGTTTGTTCTACAACCGCGCGCTGCTGCGCACGCTTGACGATTTCTCGTTGGGAGCATCGACGATCATCGTCGATTCGGACGTCAGTCCCGCGCTCTTGCCGTTGGTTCGCTTCCCGCAGCCGATCATTGACAAGACATTGATCGACAAATTCGGCCTATCCGAAACCAAGTTCCTGCGGCGCGTCAGTCCCGATCTGGAAATACCGTACACATTGCAGACTGGACTCGGGATTGAGAGGCAGCTTACCAAGAGTCTGTTCGTGACCGCGGACTACATCTTCACTCGTGGCGCGCACCTCTGGCGTGAAACCAATGCAAACGCTCCGGTGCTGCCGGCAGGCTTTCAAAACTTCACTCAGTATCTCTTGAGCCGCGACTTTGATAACCGACCCGGCTCGAGCGGCGGGCGCCCGGTGTCGGGAGCGACCGCCGACGTAGTTCGTTTCGATACCGGCGCGAACACTTCGTCAACTTCCGGTGCAATCAAAGTTGAGAACGGAGTGCGTGTGCTGACGCTCGGGCTGAACACGCCGGCCTCCGCAAACATCACCGCAGCGCTGAATGCTATTCGGCCTCTAAGACCAATCCCGTCGCTCACTGAAGTTGAGCTACTGGAGTCGACCGGTAACTCGTTTTATCACGGAGGCATTTTCTCTTTGCGGTATTCGCTTGGGCGCCGCGCTCATTTTCGAGCCGTCTACACATTATCGAAACTCGTCGACGAAGGGACCACGAACACGGCGTCGCCTCAGGACCTCTTTGACCGAAGAGCCGAGCGCTCACTATCGCTTCAGGACCAGAGACACAGATTCACCTTCAGTGGCCTGTTTCAGGTTCCCTACGTTGACGTTGATCTGGCGCCGATAATCTCGTTTGGCTCTTCGAAGCCTTTCAACATTGGATCGGGCTTTGATCGCAATCTAAATGACATCGACAACGACCGTCCGATTCTCCTGACTGACATTGGAAGACCCGAATGGCGGCGCCCCGGGGGCGCCCCTGCGAGTGGTGTTCAGTCAGCGCTGATGCTTGCGCCGATCGGTTCGGACGGAGACTTGCCGCGAAACTACGGCCTGGGGCCGGGCACTCAAACGATAAACCTGCGGGCATCGAGGACGTTCGCCGTTCACGATCGCATCAAAGTACGGCCATCGGTAGACGTGTTCAATGTTTTCAACAACACGGTCTTCAGTTTTGGCTCGGAGTTCATCGATCGGAACGACGCGACTTTTCTAGTGCCCCAACGCACGCAGCGGCCTCGAACGATTCTATTGGGCCTCAAGATTACGTTTTGAAATCTTCGCGGACGACGTGGTCGGCACCGAGAGATATCTTTGCAGTCGTCCATCTCAATCACAGCGGTGAGAAGGTCGATCTCCAGGTAACCACGCCACGGTTCGCACCGCCTAAGTTCAGAATTGAACTGTGGAGAGCGGGAATTGCACCGCGAAGAGTTAGAACTCCATCGTGAAAAGTTAGGATTGCACCGTGAAAGTTTGGATTGCGAGTGTTCAGAGTTCCGTTTGCAGTGTGAAAAGTTAGGATTGCACCGTGAAAGTTTGGATTGCAGCGTGAAACGTTCGGATTGCAGATGTTCAGCCGCGACTCGCAGTGTGAAAACCTCGGCCTCCAGCGTGAAAAGTTAGGATTGCAGATGTTCAGGCGCGGCTTGCAGCGTGAAAAGTTCGGCCTCCAGCGTGAAAAGTTTCATCTGCAAGATGTTCAAGCACCCTCCGCAGCGTGAAAAGCGTCAGCTCTACCGGGCTAAGTTCCAATGTAAGATGAATTTACCAGAAGCCTAGCTATCGGGCCTGTTCCTGCAAGGCA
>JADGNW010000185.1 GCA_017883315.1 Blastocatellia bacterium
CGAGGCAGTCGCGTCGGCGAGCATCTCTTTTATGTGAGGTATCGCATCCGCGGAAGCTTTCAATGCCACCAGGTCGCGGGCGTTTGCGCGGCCCAGGCTTATGCGAGCCATCAGTCGCTCGAGGTCGGCGATGCGCTTCAACTCGGAACGCAACCTGTCACGCAGGATCAACGCGTTCTTCAATTCTTCAACTGCGTCGAGGCGCGCGTTCAACTCGCCGAGTTTCATCGAAGGGCGCAGCAACCACTGCTTCAACAACCGCGCGCCCATGCCGGTTATGGTCTCATCGATCACTCCGATCAGCGTGCGAGCGCGAGAGCCGTCCAGGGCTTCGACCAGTTCGAGATTGCGAACAGTAGGCTGATCGAGAATCAGGTAATCGTTCGGTTCAAAATAAGAGAGCCCGGTTATGTGGGCCGCATCGTCTTTTTGCGTCTCACGAACGTAATGGAGCACGCCGCCGGCAGCCGCGGCTGCAAGGTCATGGCCCGCGAAACCAAACCCTTCAAGTGAGGCTACCGCGAAATGACTCAACAGCAGCTCGCGGGCGCGGTCGAATGAGAAGAACCACTCATCGAGCGGTATCAGCGCGGGTTGATGTCCCGAGAAGCTGAGCGGGTTTGCGCCGGACGCGCCTTCAGCGGTGACACTGCCGTCGTCGTTCTCGGTCTTGACGCCGGACCGAAGAAGCGGCTCGTGCGACTTCGGAAAGATGATCTCGCGCGGAGCGAAGCAGTCGAGTTGTTCAAGCACTCGTTGCCATGCCGTGTCGCCGGAAAACTGCGTTGCCTGAAACTCGCCGGTTGAAAGATCCAGAAAAGCCGCCGCCATCCCCGAGCCGGAGCCGAAGACCGAAGCCAGATAATTGTTCTCGCGCGAGTCCAGCAACTGCGAGTCTATGGCCGTGCCCGGCGTGATTATCCGAACGACTTCGCGGCGGACCAGCTTCGTTGTTTTCTTTGGGTCTTCGGTCTGTTCGCAGATCGCGACGCGATAACCCTTGCGCACGAGCTTCGAGATGTAGCCGCTTGCCGCGTGGTAAGGCACGCCGCACATTGGCACCGGGTTGCCGCGCTCGCGGTGCCTCGCGGTGAGAGTTATCTCGAGTTCT
The DNA here is from genome assembly GCA_017883315.1 of Blastocatellia bacterium. Lineage (GTDB taxonomy): Bacteria > Acidobacteriota > Blastocatellia > UBA7656 > UBA7656 > Onstottus_A. Next base: position 1,112 of record JADGNW010000185.1, read on the forward strand.
TTCGCGCCGATCACTGCATCGTCAAAGAACAACTCGTAAAAATCACCGAGCCTAAAGAAAAGCAGCGTGCCAGGGTGCTGGAGTTTGATCTCCTGATACTGCTTCAGCATTGGCGTAGGTGAATGCATGATCGGAACCGAATCTCGTCGCTTGCGGTCTTCTAGATCTCTGCGTGCCGGGCCCCCAAGTCAACTGGCTAACTGGTTAATTGCGTGTAAGGTTGTTTAGGCCATGGGCAGAATATATAATCTCGCGTTCACAGGTCAAACTTCTCCAGAGTGTTTGGTAACGAGCATTGGTCTTGGGTTGAGTTTTGAATCGTAGCTTGGGAGACAGCAGCTTGATTTGAGTATTGCGAACCTCACAGCATCTGAGCGACTCGTTCTCGCACTCGACACGTCGAGTAAAGTAACGAGCCTTGCAATCGCCAGAGGCCCGGAGTTGCTGAGGTCGATCAGCGCTCTGGCGGAAGAGAAGCGTTCGGATAGACTTTGGTCGGAAGTTCAATCGCTGCTCGCGGGACTCGGATTGACGATAGCGGATCTCGATGCGTTTGCGGTTTGCGTGGGACCGGGTGGCTTCACGGGTCTGCGCGTCGGGATGGCTGCGGCAAAAGGTTTTGCGGTTGCTCTGAATAAACCGATTGTGGGCGTGACCTCGCTTGAAGCTGCGGCGTTCGCGGCGGGGCCTGCGCCGGCGACCTATGCGATGGTGAATGCTTACAAGAACGAAGTCTATTCGCAGTTGTTCGCAGTTGGCAGCGACGGCTTTCCAGTTGCGCTGAATGATCCGCAGATCTCGACACTCGAGGACCTGCTCGAGCGCGCCACCGATTTGAAACAACTGATTTTCACCGGAGACCCAGCGGAGACCGGAGCTGAAATCATCGAGCGTAGCGCCGGTGCGCTCGGCTACGTGAGTTGGGTGATCAAGGGATCAGGTCATTGCGTTGCCGAAGACATCGCGCAGATCGCATTAGTTAAGTACGAGCGCGGCGAAGCTGAGCCGGCTGACAGCTTAAAAGCATGTTACGTCGGGCCCGCGGAGGCTGAGATAAAGTTGTCGCTGGGGCTTCTGGGCTCTAAGATCAAACGGAGCATGAAGTCTGAGTGAGAAAGAAGTTCAGAGTTCAGAGTTCAGCCTTCAGGCTGCTGTTTCTCGGAGAAGCAACGAGCAACCTAAAGCTTGAACTCTGAACTCTGAACTCTGAACTCACTCTCACAGGGGAATCCAGGTGTCGATAAGCAATCTCACTAGCCGGGACTACGAGCCGATGTTTCGGCCGTACTCGATCGAGCCGATGCGCGAACGCGACTTGATGGACGTTGTTGAGATCGAAGAGAACAGCGGGCTGAATCGATGGGGATATGACGCCTACCGGCGCGAGTTGTTCACGAATCAGAATTCGATAATGATTGTCGCGCGCAACTTGTTTATGGGCCCTTCGGTGATCGGCTTCTTTGCGGGATGGACCGTCGAAGATGAACTGCACGTCAACAACGTAGCGGCGCATCGCGATTATCGCAGAGTGGGAATCGGGCGCAGCTTGATGGAAGCGGCGATAGACGAGGCAAGAGGTCGAGGTGTTGCGCAAGTCCTGCTCGAAGTGAGGGCTTCAAACGAGTCGGCTCAACAAATGTACAGGAATCTCGGTTTCAGTTTCGTAGGCCGCCGGCGGGACTACTACCGGCTTCCCACCGAAGATGCGCTCGTAATGAAGTTGAAAATGGGATAACGGTAACATGAGTCTCCGAAGTATCGGCTTGGTCGCAGTGAGAGAAGCTTGTTCGGAGTGCCTCTGGTTGACAGAAAGAAATTCGCGCGGATAGAATCAAGTTCGCCGAGCGGGAGTAACTCAGCGGTAGAGTGCGACCTTGCCAAGGTCGAAGTCGCGGGTTCAAATCCCGTCTCCCGCTCCAGAGTTTTAAGGGCGAAGGCCGAGACTCAAGCACCGCGCGCGAGAGTAGCCTTCGCCTTTTGTTTGAGAAGGCGGCGTAGCCAAGTGGTAAGGCAGAGGTCTGCAAAACCTTTATCCATCGGTTCGATTCCGATCGCCGCCTCCAGTCTTCTCACTGATACCAAAGAAGTCTAAGCTGTCGGCTTCGTCGGCGGAATGGACTGAGGTCTTTAGTCGCGCGCCTATTCCACCTGCTGCAAGTTTAGTGCGATTCTCACGCCGTTCACCAAGACGACACTTTGATTGATCAGCTCCTGGTTGGTAATTTCGGCGGCTACGAATTGACGAAGGGTTTTGAGGGGACAGATGAATTCGAGCGCCTCGGACGAGTGAGTTGGCTTTGAAGTGAGATCATTGACGATCGTTATGTCGAGCCCGCCGATTTCCGCGCTGCCGGGAATCTTATCCAGAATGGGTTTAAGCTGCGGCGCAAGGAATAGATCAAAACTTCGCGCGGCGCGCTTGTAGATCGAGGTGGCGTCTTTATCGAAGCTCTGGGGATTGCGAAGCGACAACTGGAGGAAAACCTGGTTGCGGAAAACCACAAACGACGGCGGAGCATAATCTACGAAGTGAAAGCTCGCCGCGCCTTCCTTGCCCAGCGCATCAAGCTGCGATTGATACTTCCTTTGAAGGCCGTCGGCATCGGCTTGAGTGAGAGGGGCGCGCGCAACCGGCGCTTCGGGCCGCGCAGCGCTCTTAGGCGAATCCATACTTGACGCCCGGAAGAGAGGGATTCGGTTCTCTATCGTCCGCACTGTACGCGCGTCTTCGTCTGCCGCGGCTGAGTCTGAGACCGCCCTCTGGGCCGAAACCGGAGTGGGTTGCTTGCGAACCGATCGCTCGAGCGCTTCGACGTTGAGTGGATCGCGCTCGCCCAGCGCAAGTCCGAAAGGTTTTCCGTCCACGTAGATCCCGGATCGATTCAGCACTTCCTGCCGTTTCGAGTCTTGTTGGGCACTCAAGTAAGTGAACGCATCGGCCTTGTCCAAAACCACGACAAGAATCTCTTTGCCCTCATACTCGTAGTCGTGAGTCTTACTTCGGACGTGATACGCGATCTCGAACCCGAAAGCATCGAAGTCCTCGCCTGGAGAAAAATGATTCGGGAGCAACTGGAGTATTGGAACAACGACTTCATCGAAGACACGATTGCTCCGCTGGTTCGGCGTGAGCAGGGCGGAGTTATATGCGGCGTTGTAGTTACCCGTTACCTTCAACACCAGGCGGTCGTGAAAGCTGACAAACTCGAGCCCGCGCATGTCGGCCCCGATCTGGTCTTTCGGGTCCAGCCCCGCATAGCGATTGAGCGAGAGAATAAAGGGGAACTTCATCTCAGCAATCGCGCGATTCACCGTCACGAGTTTGGTCAAGTAGGCTTGCTCGGTGGCCTTGAGTCGCGGGTTGAGAATTTCGGCGGGGCTGACCTGTGCAAAGCCTGGCAGCGCGCTGCAAAGCAATATCGCCACGCAGGCCACACCGATTGTACAGGCTGATTTGTGTGGGATTTTCATAGGATTCCTACTTCACCGGGTATTGGGACGCGGGCCGAGCAGTAGGTTGGTACGGCGGCTGAGCGACCGCGCGAATATAAGCTATGACGGATCGAATCTCGTCCTCACTAATTGTCTGGCCCCAGGGCGGCATCATCGTGGATTTCCCCATCGCGCTGCCGCCGAGGGTGATGGTGTTTTGCAGAAACTCATCGGTCAAAGGATTCAGAGTCTCTCCATCGGTGAACAGTGGCGGAGTTGGCGTAACATTGGACCTGTTAGAGGGCCCAGCCGGGGTTGCTTCAGCGTGGCACCAAACGCAAGTGTTATTAAACACACGCTTGCCCTGTGCTTGTTGGTAGTTGAGCGGAATCACGCGCTGCGGATCATTCGCGTCCTGCTCCACGTCGTATGCTTTTAGCAGCGGATTGGTTGTCGCTATGGCGGCCTTTTCACGGCAGGCCTGTAGAGTTGCCATCGCCGAAATAGCAAAGACCAGGATCAAGGCTCGCCAGTTCATTTGGCACCTCCTGTCACGGCTGCGCCGCTTATAGCAGCCTTGGGTTGGCCGCTTTGCTTGAGTGTCAGTACATACGCAGTCAAAGCCTGGATCTCTTCACTTGTGAAAGTGCGGCGTGGTTCAATCGCGCCGGGAACGAGAGCCTGAGGATTCTTCAGCCACTGTTCTATCCAAGAAGCGTTCAGCCAGTTCCCCGCGTTGCTCAGGTTCGGCCCCACGTATCCGCCCGAAGACCCGATGGTGTGACACGCCTGGCACTGATATTTCACCTCGTAGAGTTGCTTGCCCATCGCAGCCATCTCAGGCGCGAACTGCTTGAGGTTTCCGCCGGCCACGTTCACAAACTGGCTCTGGGAGGCCATTCCAAGGTAGTCGGCAATTGTCGCCGCTTCCTGATCGGTCATGTTGAACTGCGGCATGCGAAAGATCAGTGTCGGGCGCAACGTCTGTGGGTTCTTCATGAAATCTATCGTCCACTGGCGCCGCGCTCTGCTTCCTTCAAAAGAAAGGTCGGGCGCGAGAGTGCCGCCATAGCCGTTGAAACGATGACATACATAGCACTTGTAACGCTCGTAGACTTCGCCGAATGCACCGGCGGCACGAAACCCTGGTCGCGGCCGAGGAACGATGAGCCGCTCGAGCCCGCTGCTGGACGGATTGCCTGTCATGCTCAGCAGCGCCGTTGTTATTGCGTCCAGGTCGGCAGGAGTCAAGCGATACTGCGGCATGCGCGCGGCCGTATTCACCGAAAGCGGATCGGTGATCTTCGCTTGGATGTACGAGACTATGTTTCGGGGAAACTTCGCGCTGCCGAATTCGAGCTGCGAAACATTCTTGCCTCCCAGGCTCGAAAGGTCAGGTCCAAAATCTTTTTGCGGACTAACACCTTCAATGACGTGACAGCTCCCACAGCCTTTCTCCAGGAACAGTCGCTGACCGAGTTGAATATCTTCCGGAGTCGGCGTTTCAAGCTGGGGGACATTGCTGAGGAGATCCGGATCGGTGAGCTTCTCGTTGATGTACTGAGTCACTTTGTAGAGGTCTTCGTCCGACCACTGGTAACGCGGCATCAGCGCGTGAGAGAGGTAGGACTGTGGGTCGCGCAGCCACGTGATCAGCCAATCGGGATTGACCTTGCTTGCAACCTTGGTGAGTTCCGGCCCAATGTCTCCACCAATCAGCTTGGTTTCGTCGCCGCGTGTGACCGCAAGCGAGTGGCATGTCGTGCAGAACATTTGGCGGAAACGTTCCTGGCCCAACTCTGCCAGGTCCGGCCTCTTTTCCAGAGAGGCCAAAACACGCGGATCGAACTTGTAAGACTCAAACGGATGGCTCTTGAGTGAACTCAGATAAGCAGAGAGGGCGGTGATCTCCTGATCGGTCAAACGAAACTGGGGCATTCTCGGCTCTTCTTCGGTCTGGTAGCCATCCACAACCGTGTTGCCCGAGGCATCGACAACTATGTGCGGTTCTTTGAGCCATTTGTAAATCCATTCTCGGGTCACTTTGTTGCCTACGTTGCTGAGGTCTGGCCCAAGCATCGCGGGTCGCTGAATCTCCTGCATCCGGTGGCATCCGGCGCAGTTCAATTCAGACAGAAGCTGACGTCCCCGGTTCAACTGCGGCGTCTGTGGAATGTCTCCGCGATGGCACGACCCGCATGACGCTTGGATATACTTTGTAGGTAAGATCGGCTGTTCCCAAGCCAGCGTCGTTTCGTGCGCCTCCGCCACTTCTGTTGCAGGCCCCTGGCCGCGGTGACATACGACGCATCCCCATTCTTTGACCGGGTGGGGGATGACAGGATGTGCGCGGAAAGGCTGCGGCACCGAAGAATCGCCGAGGCTCGCTTGTGTGATGCCCTGATGGCAAGTGGTGCAGCGGTCAACGACCTTCATGTCGGGAAGCCATATTTGATCGATGCCGGAATGAAAGTCCGCCAGCAGATGCTTGGTGTCAGGACGAGTCTGCGCGTAGCGAACGTAATCCTTCTCGTGACGCTTCCACTCCTGGAAGTAATCTTTCACGGGCGAAACTGCAAGGACCGCGACAAACGCGACGCTCGCAATCGCGAATGTCGCGCGCAACCGCTTTGAAACTTTTCCCATCTCCTCTGCAGTCATATCATCTCCACGGCCAGACCCAAGACCAGCCCGGACCCCTGAAAAAAGTTCCTACCAGCGTCAAGGTGACCGCGACGGCGATGAACCAGGTCATCACCCACCACGAGATAGGCCGCGTTCGCAAGAACTCTGCGGGTCGGGGGCCACCGACCCGGGCAAAGTAGGAGACAAAAGCCAGAATCGCAATGGCAACCGTCGGCGCGATCACAGACCATGCCTCGAAAATTACTAAGAACAGTAGCAGCGAAGCGGTTATCACCAAGAAGATCAAGAAGCGTCGCGTGCGGTTTGCCGCCCAGAAAGGTTCGCCCTTGATGTTCACGTTGAAATACGGAATGAACACCAAAGCCATTATCACCAAAGCCGGAATGAGTATGCCGGCCACAACCGGCGGAAAGTAATGAAGCAGCTCCTGCAACCCTAAGAAGTACCACGGAGCTTTGGCAGGGTTGGGCGTCAACAGCGGGTTTGCGAGTTGTTCGAGCGGCGCATCCCAAAAGAGCGAAAGAATCACCAGCGCAATCACCATAACCTCAAGGGCGATGGCTTCGCGCAGGAGGAGATTGGGATACGACATCACCTTCTTTCCGACATCCCCTTTTACTTTGGCGGATGTTTTTGGAGTAATGAAAACAACGCGCTGCGGGTCTTTAAGCGCGTTCGATCCAAACCCCGCTTCGTAGTTAGTCTTGTCGCTCATGGCCTTCTCGCTCGTGATCGTCTCGAAGTGTCAGCCCGCCATCCTTTTGAATTCGCCAGAAATGGACGGCAATAAACATTGCCGCCACTAGCGGCAGGATGACGCAGTGCAGCACATAGAACCTCAGCAGTGCGTTCTCGCCCACCAGGTTCCCGCCAAGCAGCAGGAAGCGCACATCGTGGCCAAGGACCGGCTCGGCTGAGATAATGTTGGTTCCGACAGTGATTGCCCAAAAGGCCAGTTGGTCCCAGGGCAACAGGTAGCCCGTGTAGCTCAAAAACAGCGTGAGCAGCATTAGCACTACGCCCACGACCCAGTTGAATTCATGCGGAGGCCTATATCCGCCGCGATAAAAAACATGAAACATATGCCAGAAAACGGCGATCACCATCGCGTGCGCTCCAACCCTGTGCAGGTTGCGCAAGAAGACGCCGTTCGATACGACAAACCGCAGGTCTTTCATGTCAAGATATGCCTGCGGTACCGCCGGATGGTAGTAAAGCATCAGCAGGATGCCAGTCACCGTCAGCAGGAGAAAAAGCAAAAAAGAAAACGAGCCGAGGTAATACGTCGCGCGCGCGCGCAGAGATTGCTCGCGCACCTTCACAGGCATAAGGTGCAAGAAGATATTGCCGAAGATCGCCAGGCTGCGAGTCCTGTTGGTGCGCGCCGGTCCACGCCGGAAAATGGATTTCCAGGCGCGTGTTTCGCGCAAGCGATTCAGTGCTAGATCGATTGATGACGTGGCCATCATTACCTCATCAGACTTTCAACGCCTGTTCAGGCTTGATCGTCTCCATCTTGTTCACCAGGAGTTCACCATCCGGCGTGAGCGTGATGCTGAAATGAGGAAGCGAGCGTGGCGCGGGCCCTTCAACCTTTGTCCCATCACTCTTGAATTTGCTGCCGTGACATGGACAAGCGATCATGTTCGCGTCGGGCTTCCACTGAGTGATGCAGCCCAGATGGGTGCACACCGCTGAAACCGCGTAGAAGCCTTCCTGCGTCCTCACGATGTAGACCTGCTGGTCTTGATTGAATGTGACAGAGTTCACCGGATAGAGGTCAGGATTGCCGGCGCGAAAAGTGGTGGATGGCTCGAACAATGCGTTCGGCGAAAGAAACCTGTAGGTGACCACCATCGCGCCCAGTCCGGCGATTCCGAGCGCGCCGGCGGCGACATCGTTGAGGAAGTCGCGCCGGCTAATCTCCGATCTCACCACTGCTGTCGCAGCGTCGCTGTCGCTCATAACGCTTGCACCTCCAACTCAACCTGCACCATGTCTGGGTTATGGTCGAACACCTGAAATGCTTCCATAGTGATCGTGTGCACGGGGCATCGCTCGGCGCACAGTCCGCAGCGAATGCAGATCGTTTCGTCCTTTACCATCATTGAGCCTTCGCTGGCCGGCAGATCTGAAGCGTTCAGATGTTGCAAGCTCGCCTGATAGAACAGAGGGTCGCCGGCGAGTTGCGACTTGGTTTCTTCTGAAACGTTCAACTGGCTGAGAGGAACGAGCTGCAAGCAGTTCTCCGGACAAACATCAACGCAGCCGCCGCAAAGAATGCACTCGGTGCCGTAGGTCTCGTTGCCTTCGAAAATCGTATTGATCCAACACTTCAGGCAACGCTGCGCCTCGCGGCGGGCTTCCTCTTCGGTGTAGCCCGACTCGACTTCCACCACACCTGTCCGTCGGTCGAGCGGAACGACCGGCACCGGAAGGCGAGAATACTCGTCGAATGAATCGGCCATCTTGTGATGATCGAGCACTGTGATTTGCACAAAGCGCGGTTTGGGCTTCCATTCTGTTCCCCGCAGATGGCGATCGATCTGTTCCGCCGCTTTCTTTCCGTCCGCAACGGCGCTGATGATCAGGCGAGGACCGAAGGCAATGTCGCCAGCGGCAAAGATGCCGGGGGCGGTGCTCATTAGAGTCTCCGGGTCTATCTTGATCGTGCCCTGGGGAGTTGTCTCAACTCCGTCAGCGGGCGTGAGGAAAGAAAGGTCAGATGCTTGACCAATGGCGAGGATTACCGTATCGCAATCAATAACGCTCTCGGTTCCTTGCTCGAACGTGGGGTTGAAGCGATGCTGGGCATCGAAGACGGAAGAACACCGGATAGTCTCAACTCCTGTAATTTTCCCTCCAGTGCCGAGAAACCTCTGTGGGCCGAGAGAGGGATGTAACTTCAGCCCTTCGAGTTGACCCTCTTCGATCTCGTCTTCAAAGGCAGGCATTTCCTCGCGCGATTCCAGACACATCAGGTGGACTTCGTGCGCGCCCATGCGCAACGCGGCGCGGGAGACGTCCATCAACTCTTTCATAGCGATTTGCTGTTCGCTTGAGGTCAAGTTCTCCGGCTGGGATCCGAGATCCTCAAGCGTCAATCGCTGTTGCTCGCGCAAGGCTGAGCGCGCGACATCTAACGCCACATTGCCGCCGCCGATAACTACAGTCTTCTTGCCTATTGAAAAGCGATAGCCGAGATTGACGTTCAAGAGGAAGTCTATGCCTTTAATCACGCCATCGAGATCGTTGCCGGGCACCGAAAGATCGCGGCTGCGGTGTAGACCGAGTGCGAGCAGAATCGCTTTGAATCCTTGAGCGCGAAGATCGGCAAGTGAAAAGTCTTTCCCAAGGCGCGTGTTCAATTGGAGCGTAATGCCGAGATCGAGAATCTCGCGAACCTGGGCGGTCAGGACATCGCGAGGCAGGCGATATTCGGGAATGCCTAAGTAGAGCATACCTCCGGGAACAGGCGCGGCGTCGAAGATCGTTACTCGATAGCCGAGTAGCGCCAGATCGTGCGCGGCCGCGAGGCCGGCCGGTCCGGACCCAATTACAGCGATCTGCTCCTCGTGAGAGACCTCGGGCTTATCAGGAAAGACACTGATCGGATTGCGCGACTCGGGGCCATACCGCTCCGTGAGAAAACGTTTCAGTGCGCGAATAGAAATCGGCGCGTCGAACTTGCCCCGCCGGCAATCGGTCTCGCACGGATGGCCGCAGACTCGACCGCAAATAGAAGCTAGCGGGTTGGGTCTGCGAGCGTAGCGATACGCTTCCTCATAACGGCCTTCCGCTATCAGAGACACATACCGGCCCGCCTCCGTGTGGACAGGGCAAGCCTGCATACACGGGAAGTTGGACTCTAGCCAGTCGAGATCCACAAGTTTTGAGCGTGGTTCTTGCACAATAAGACCCGTGATGTTGAGCGCTCCGAAACCCGACAGACCACTCCTATCGCGATCTGTCGGGTCCTCAAAGAGCCTAGCGTGTAACGGTCAATGCTATGGTCGCACCTCCGGCGCCAACATCAACCTGTTGCACCGTGGGCTTGCCTCCTGAGCTCCAGGTCTTTACCGCATAGTGACCCGGTGGGACGCCTCTGATGACAAAGCTGCCGTCAGCGCCGGTGACCGCGTGGTAGGCTGAGGGAACAACCACCACGTATCCGGACATCTCAGGGTGGACATTGCAGAGAAGAGGCACCGCCCCAAGGTCATTAAAGGTGAAAGATTTCGTCTGGCCCTGCGGCCAGGTGCCGAGATTGTGCGCCAACCCTTTGTTCCCTCCGACCGATGGCCAGTAAACGTTATGGCCCACCGCATCGCTGTTGAGGAAATCAACCGTAGTTCCCTTTTGCACAGCGATGACGTGAGGAATGAAGGTCATCTTCTTCTGGTCGACGGTGACGTGTTGAGACGGAGGGCCGCCGATCTGGGCGTCAACGTACACGACGATCCCCGCCGCCGACCGCATACCTTGCGCAGTAACTTTGCCCTGGATGTCTGCTGCCAGGCCGACGCCAGCCGTGATGCCCAAAAAGGCGGCGATAGAGATAACTGTCAGTGCTGCTCTGTGTCCGGTAAATTTCATTGCTAACCTCTCTTTTCTTGTGAAAATGGATCTTGATACTGCGGCCGACGAAGCCCGCAGATCAGAAGAGATAGTCGATCCCGACTACGAAGCCATTGGCGCGGAAGAACTGACCCTCGCCAAACGGTTGCTGCCAGCGGCGCTGGTACTCGAAAACGGTTTTGATGTTGGCGCGAACCAGAATCTGGATGCCCGGCGAAATTCGGTTGCGCGTGTTGTGCTTGGAAGCACCGTTGAGAAAATCAGTAGGAGAGTTCACCACATCGTAGCGCATGATGGTGATCACCCACGGAAGAACCCAGTATTCCGCTTCACCGAATCCTCCAGTGAAGGTCACTGGAGACCCCTTTCCCAAAGTACCAGTCGAATCATTGGGAATGAGGTTCTGATCGTGACCGTACATCCCAAGCCCGTAAAGCTCAAAGTTCCGATACTTGAAACGGAAGTCACCTCCCGCGCGATAGAAGGGCTCGTGGATCGTTTCAAAGCCCGGGAACAGCATGCCGTCTACATTAATAGCATTGCGGCCGTAGTAGTAAAAGGCTCCCAGGCGAAGCGATGTATGGTCGCGCGGCCCCGTGGGACCTGCAGCTTGCACCTCGCTGCGAACCTTCGGGTCGCGCTCGAGGTTGAACCGCTGAGACACGCGCACATAGATGTCCTTCGAACTGCGCGCGGCCGGGTCGGTGTTATTTCCATTCACGAACGCGACCGACCAGTTGAAGTTCCCGTTGTTAGGATAGCCCCCTATTTCGATCCCGCGCTGGGGCGCGCCAAACACAAAGGGATTGTTTGTGGTGCCCAGCGAACCGGCTACGCTAGCTTGATCGTAGATATCGTAACTCGACGGATTGATACTGCGCGCCTGAGTGAAAGGCAGATCCAGTTCGAACTGCCCGAACCGCAGATTCAGCGCATTCTTGGGCAAGCCGATGTAGTGCCCGAGGTCGTTGATTTTCAGATACCCATCGCCCAATCCGCCCTGAGATCCTGAGCCTCCGACGGAGATGTCATCATCGACCCAGAACGAAAGCCTCTCGCCGAAACTTCCTGCTCCGATAATCGTGAAAGTGTTGGGCGTAAACAGATCCGTCCGCGGCACAACACCCACCGACAATGGCGTCCGGCTGTTGTAGGCCATGAATCCTGAATATCTAAAAGATATGGGAATCGTTCCCGGCATCTCGCCTGGATAAATGACCTTGGGGAAGGCTTCGCGCTGAGCCTCCGCTCCTAACAGTACGGGAGGCTCTTTGACGAATGTATCATCGTCCTTTGGGAACTTGAATCCGTTCTTTTTGAACGCCTCACCGAAGTCATTCAGCTCGGGAAAATTACTGTGGCAGGTGGAACAAGAGGTTTGATACTTGCGCGCAAATGCCGGAATCGCGAGCGCGCGTGGTGTGGTGCCAATGAGCGCAAAGAGAAAGAAAGCTGACCCGAGAAGAAGAGCCCAGGCAAAGACCTCAGCATACAGCTTCCGATGATTAGCCATACAAGACGCCTCCTTGCGTCGTTTGCCGCAAATTCCGTGGGGTTTTTGGCGCTGCGCTACGTTGCAAATAGTAGGGGCTTTGAATTAAGGAAGCTGTGACCGCTGTCACCCTCGGTTGTGACCGCTGTCACCCCTCGGCTGTCGTCGTGTCACCGGCGTAGCCTGGTTTGCAGATATTCTCGACAGTTTTGGGGAGAGTTTGGAATCCAGGCTTGCTGTGTCTTTCTTCTAGACACACGCGTGGAGAAGCCAAGTGAAGGGACTACGGTTATGTCAGCAGTACTACTGAAGTGTTGATATGACCGCGAATCAACCAACAATCTCGACTCACCAAGTCATCGACTCCCTTCGCGAAGCGCGTGGGCCCATGCCCGAGCTTGTAGCGGAACTCAGCCTCCGTGGATTCACTGTGCTGAGCCTCGGTTTCGTCTAACCTTCCAACCGATTGTCAGGGTTCGTGTGATTGCCC
>JADGNW010000186.1 GCA_017883315.1 Blastocatellia bacterium
GCGCGGACATCATAAACACGATTACGCAACAGCGCCAGCAAGTGCTGCTGAACGCGCTTGTTTTCGTGACGCTGGCTGAGACAACCACAAAGAACTATCTGGCTGAGCGGATCATTCAGAACCCGCAAACGATCGTCGAAATGCGTCCCTCTCAGTTACTGGAGAAGGCCGCTCAGCAGCAGCAGTCGCAGCCGCGCATTGAGAACGAGAATCAGCCGCCAGCCGCCAGTTCCAATCGGCCGCCGTTTAACGCAAACAGAGCGGCAGCTTCAAACAGCAACAAGCGATAGCGACCGCATTTTTCATCTGTCCTTTCCATTTGTCATCGCGCCCTTCAATGGCAAATGACAAATCCCAAATGGAAAATGGAAAATTGGCTCTTCTCCGCTGTCCGACTTTCTCTCACTAATGCTCTTCAGGCTCGACCATGTTTACAAGTCTTACGGCGGCACTGAGGTACTGCGCGGCGTAACCTTCCAAATAAACCCGCGCGAGCACGTCGGGCTAGTGGGTCGCAACGGCTCCGGCAAGACCACGATCTTTCGTCTCTTGACCGGACAAGAGGAAACTGATCGAGGCGACGTTGTCTTGCTTAGAGGGCTGCGCATCGGATTGCTCGAGCAACAGCCTACCTTTGCAGGCGACCTGAGCGTGCGCGAAGAAGCCTGCTCGGTTTTCGCCGAGCTGCGCGCGTTGGAAGAAGAGATAACGCGCCTCGAGCATGCGATGTCCGAAGCGACCGGCGAAGCCCTCGATGAGGCGATGCACGCATATAGCGACATCCGTCACGCATACGAGATCGCCGGCGGGTTCAGTTATCATTCGCGCGCCGAAGCAGTGTTGGCGGGCCTGGGCTTCAGCGACGATGAGTTAATGAAACCCGCCGAACAGTTGAGCGGCGGACAAAAGGCGAGGCTTGCGCTTGCAAAGCTACTGCTCTCCGAACCTGATATTCTGCTGCTCGACGAACCTACCAATCATCTCGATGTGAATGCTGTTGAGTGGCTCGAAGACTTCTTGTTCGAGTACAAGTCGGCATTTGTGATTATCTCACATGACCGATTCCTGCTTGACCGAACAGCCGGCAAGATAATTGAAATCGACGCGGGACGCGCGGGCATTTATCCGGGAAACTACAGCGCATATGTCAAGCAGCGTGAGGAACGGCGGCTCGCTCAGTCGCGAGAGTACGAAGATCAGCAGGAGTTGATCGCGCGCACGGAAGACTTCATCCGCCGCAACATAGCAGGCCAGAAAACCAAGCAGGCCAAGTCCCGTCGCAAGATGCTCGAGAAGCTGGATCGAATCGAAGCGGTTCGAGACGAACGCACCGGAGACTTTCGGCTTCAAAGCGTAGCTCGCGCAGGCGACAACGTGCTTGCAGCAGCGGACCTTTCCATCGGTTATGGCACAAACGTTCTCGCAAGTCGTATCTCCTTTCTGCTCAGGCGAAGCGAGCGGCTCGGGATCATTGGCCCGAATGGCTCAGGCAAGACGACCTTTTTGAAAACAATCCTGGGCGACCTTCAACCGATCGACGGAGGGTTGACGTGGGGCGCCAACGTCAACATCGAGTACTTCGATCAGGAACTTTCAAGCCTCGACCTTTCATCGACGGTAATCGAAGAGATCGCCGCAGCAGCTCCGCGAGCAAGCATCGCCGAGTTACGAAGCTACATGGCGAAGTTCCTGTTCACGGGCGACGATATTTCAAAACCTGTAGCTGCATTATCGGGTGGCGAGCAGAGCAGGCTTGCGCTAGCCAAGCTGATCTACACCGGCGCTAATGTGCTGGTCATGGACGAGCCGACTAACCATCTCGACATTCCGTCACGCGAGGCGCTCGAGCAGGCGCTTGCTGAGTTTACTGGAACGATCATCACCGTCTCCCACGATCGCTACTTTCTCGACAAGCTTGCGACCGAGATACTTCATTTCGAGAACGGGGTTGCAACTTATCACACTGGCAGCTACACAGATTTTTATGCCGTCCATCATCTCAAACAGACAGTGAAGGAAGAGCCGCCGCCGAAGAAGCGGTCCGCAACCAAACCCGCAAAGCCGAGGACAATCGCGCCTGCTAGGCAGCGCCGCCGTCCAGTCGAAGTAATAGAACAAGAGATCAGTCGTCTGGAGGGCGAGATGGCGGACTTGGCGGAGAAGCTTGCCAACCCCGCATCCGATTGGCGACCCGAGCAGTACGCCCTGATCGACAACCGCCAGCAGGAAATCTCATCGCGCCTGGAAGAGATCTACACAGAATGGCAGGGGGCGTCGGCCCACGCCGACGACCGAGGGTCGCGCTGAGACCGCTGCCAATGTAAGCGCCTACTGTATCACCAACGTGAGGTTGGCAGTCTGTTCCCTTCCCAAATCATCCCGCCCAGTGAAGGTGATCTGATGCGGGCCGGTGGTTGCCCCTCCTTTGATCTTCAACTTGTATACCACTACAGCGTCGGTTGTAGCGATTGGATCAGGTGGCTTCGCTATGACGCCGATTTCTGAGAGGTCGGGAGGCGTGACAGTGACGTTTCCACTGAATCCTCCGAACCGGTTGATGTTGATCCTCACTTTGACCTTCGTGCCGCGATCTCCACTGATCGTTTGTTGATCGAAGCCGAGCGCGAAGTCGGTTGCGGCACTGATT
Source organism: Blastocatellia bacterium (assembly GCA_017883315.1). GTDB lineage: Bacteria > Acidobacteriota > Blastocatellia > UBA7656 > UBA7656 > Onstottus_A. Next base: position 2,648 of record JADGNW010000186.1, read on the forward strand.
CCAATGTAGCGCGCAAGGGCGAAGTCCGAGGAATTGTCATCGTTGATATCGTGATAGCAGGATCCAGCGACGATTATGTTGCCGTCCTGCTGAATTGCCGCAGAGACAGCGCCGTCGTAGTCTCCTAAAAAGTCTGTCACTAGTTTGCCGCCGTCGCCGAACGTCAGGTCAAGGCTGCCGTCCGCGTTGTAACGAGCCAACCCGAAGTCGAGAGACGCAATCTTTGAAGTATGCATGACTCCACCCGAAGCCAGTATCTTGCCGTCCGGCTGAATAAACACAGAACTGACACGGTCAATCTTACCGAAGAAATCTGTAGTGACCTTCCCGCCTGTGCCGAAGCTTGTATCGAGGCTGCCGTCCGGGTTATAGCGTACAAGACCGAAGTCTGAGGAGGTCGGGGTTAGGTAAGTTCCTCCCGCAGCAATTATCTTCCCGTCCGCCTGTATTGCGAGAGCGTCCGCTTCAGAGCTTGCGCCATCCGCGAATTTGGTTGTAACTTTTCCGCCTGCGCCAAAGCTTGTATCAAGGCTTCCATCCAGATTGTAACGGGCCACACCATAGCCTTGATTGGAGGCGTCGATTCGCACTGCCCCCGCAACCACTAGACGGCCATCTGCTTGAATGGCTAGTTTCTCGGCGTCATCGCTCCTGCCGAAGAAATCCGTAGTGACCTTCCCGCCGACGCCGAATGTTGGATCTAGACTGCCATCCGGATTGTAGCGAGCCAACCCGAAATCCGATGCGTTTGAGTTCGTGTTATCTACGATTCCGGCAACAACTATCCGGCCGTCCTTCTGGATGGCGAGACCTGTGGCGTTGTCCCACAAGCCGAAGAAATCCGTAGTGACTATGCCGCCCGCGCCGAAAGTTGTATCAAGGCTCCCATCCTGGTTAAAGCGAAGGAGCGCGAAGTCAGTGTCGTTAGGGCCGCTGCCGGGCGCTAAACCGGCCACGACTATCTTGCCATCCTGCTGTAACCCAATAGCGTTGGCCCCGCCGCTCTTGTTTACTGAAACGTACGCCTTGCCGGCTGTTCCGAAGGTTGCGTCAAGACCACCGTCCGTGTTGTAACGGGCCAGCGAGAATCCGTACACCCCAGAGGCGAAGCTCCCTCCCGCAACAATGAACTTGCCGTCGGGCTGTATCACCATCGCGCCCGCATCATCCTCGCTTCCAAACAAGTCGGTCATCACCTTGCCGCCGGTGCCGAATGTGGTATCAAGGCTGCCCGCGGCTTGCGCTGTGAAGTCTTGTGTTGTGGCGCCGACGCGAATCAGCAGCCCGGTTGATAACAGCGCGACGACAGCCGCCGTCGCAAGAGTCTTGCGCAGGTTCATCCGCGCATTGCGAGGTGCGTTCTTAGTGAATTTAGTTGAGTGATTCATGACTTCCTCCGGTTCGCAGGACCGCCAGCGGTAGCGCTCCTGCCGGTATTATTGCCAACTCGTCGTCACTCGACGGACTGTATTAATGCGAGCCGATTGGACCGCTCCATCATGAGTGTCTGCATCTCCAGGGTCATCGTCTCCTCAGTCGCCACAGAGCGATCGACTGAGCAATTGATTGCGCGAACTCCCGCCGAGACATATCCGCGCGAGACATCTTGCTTACTTCCGGGTCAGAACCGCGCGAGTTTACCGGTGCCGTTTAACGTAACCCAGAAGTTTAGGCCGTCGCTGCAAGCTCCAGTTGGATACGTTGATCCACCGGTTCCAACCGAGCCTAGAGGACTCAGGTCCGCAGCCTTCCAAAGCGAGAGGCTGTTCCCTGTCTCGTTTGTGACCAGTACGCGCTCGCCATCGAACGCGGCGGTGTGCGGACCATTCAACCCGTTGCCGGTCAACGTAGCAAGGACTAACCCAGTCGATGCTCGAACCACTGTTACCGTGTTCGAGACAGCGTTGGGCACCCAAATGTTCGTGCCGTCGAAAACCGGACCCGTCGGCTGAATGCCCACAGTCACCGTTTGGACGATGGCGCCGTTTGAGTCAAGTTTGAATAGATTGCCAGCGCTTGAATCTGCAACCCACATGTTAGCACCGTCATACAGAATCCCTGCCGGGTTAGTGAATCCCACCGTGACGGTAATTACGCTCACCGGGTTGAGCGTCACGATGGAAACAGACCCTCCAGGGCTCGCAGTCCAGATTCGCGTTCCGTCGAACGCTATTCCACGAGGAGCATTCC
>JADGNW010000023.1 GCA_017883315.1 Blastocatellia bacterium
AATTCAGCAACTCTTCGAACTCTTCCAGGATCAGTTCGCCGGCGTCGTTGATAGGCGCGACGCGAAGCTTCGCCCCTTTCTCCTCGCAGAGAATTTGCCACGGAACTATGTTCGAGTGATGCTCCAGAGTGGTGATGAGGATTTCGTCGCCCGCTCCGACATTTGCGCGGCCGTAGCTGTTAGCGACGAGATTAATGGCCTCAGTTGTCCCGCGAACAAAGATGACCTCCTGCGAGTGTGCAGCATTGATGAAGCGCTGTGCCTTCACTCGCGAGTCTTCGTATTGCTGCGTCGCTCGTTCGCTCAATAGGTGAACGCCGCGGTGGATGTTCGAGTTGTCAGCCGAGTAGTAATGCGAGGTCGCGTCGATGACAGCCCGAGGTTTCTGGCTGGTTGCTGCGTTGTCCAGATAGATGAGCGGCTTGCCATGAACTATCTCTTTTAGAATCGGAAAGTCTTCTCTGATCTTCTCGACATCGAAGGAAACCGCTTCCGTCGCTCTGTCCGAAGCCAAGACTTCGCCAATCGCTTTCATAGTCCCTCCAGTTGCGTGTGTCCGCCTGACATCCGCGCCAGCAGCGCGCACTCAAGCCGCACGCGAACAGCATCAAGCTTCATCCTGTTGAGCACGTCGTTAGCGAAGCCATAAGTCAGGACTGAGCGCGCTTCTTTCGCACCGATCCCGCGCGAACGTAAGTAGTAAACCGAGTCTTCATCCAGATGACCGATGCTCGTCCCGTGACTGCACTTCACATCGTCGGCATTGATTTCCAGTTGAGGCTTGCTGTCAATCGTCGCGTTCTCGGAAAGCAGCAGGTTTTTGTTGCTCTGACGAGCGTCGGTCTTCTGTGCGTCTTTGCGCACGATGATGCTGCCGTTGAACACCGCGCTCGATCTGTCGTCGAGTATGCCTTTGTAAAGCTCACGGCTGGTGCCGTGCGGCTTGATGTGATCTATCACGGTGTGATTGTCGACGTGTTGCTTGTGGGTCGTTACGTAAAGGCCGTTGAGCGTGCACTGGGCGCCTTCACCATCAAGCGCGACATTCACATCGTTGCGAACGAGCGCTCCGCCAAACGAGATTGAATGATGAGTGAAGATGCTCGAGCGAGCTTGATGGACCTGAACCGTTGCGACGTGAAAGGCCTCTTCGTTCTCATCCTGAAGTTTGTAGTGCTCGACCACACTGTTTTCGCCGGCAACTATTTCTGTCACCGCGTTGGTGAGGTACACGCCGGTGCCTACGGACAGATAGTCCTCGACTATGGTGGCCTGGCTGTTATCGCCCGCGATGATCAAGCTGCGGGGATGCGAGGCAATCGGCTCGTCGGCCGTCGAAACGAAGAGGAGATAAATCGGCGCGTCGAGGGTCACGCCGCTCGGAATCTCGATAAAGGCTCCGTCTTGTAAGAAGGCAGTGTTCAGCGCCACGAAGGCCTGATGCTGAACGCTTGCGTGACGAGCAAGATGCTGCTTCACGCTCGGCGTGTTGCGCTCGATAGCCGACGCGAGACTGCTTGCGATCAGGTTGTCGGGCAAGTCACGCGACGAGAGCTGAGGGTTGTAGTGGCCGTTGACGAATACGATGCGACTACAACGCTGCTCAAAAGCGGCGTGCGCGAGGGGCAGCTCCGCGAGACGTTCAGTAGGCAACCCATCCGCTCTGAACTCCGCCGAGTGAAACGGCATTCGCGCAATCGGATCTACGTTCGTGAACTTCCATTCTTCAAGCCTGGTCGTGGGAAAACCAAGTTCAGCGAAGCGCCCGATCGCTTCCTTGCGCACGCGATGAAACCACGCGTCGCCACCTTGCCCGAGCTGGTGTTCCAATCGAGCGAAGCTTGAAAGAAAATGGGTCGGCATCTCTTTCGCTGCGGTCATCAAGGATTCACTCCTGACTTCATCGGTTCAGCGCTCTCCTCCAGCCAGGCGTAGCCTTTCTCTTCGAGCTCGAGCGCCAGCTCTTTGCCACCTGATTTGACTATCCGGCCTTCAGACAGCACATGCACGAAGTCCGGAACAACGTAATTCAAAAGCCGCTGGTAATGAGTCACAAGAACAATTGCGCGCTCGGGCCCGCGCAGCCTGTTTATCCCTTCCGAGACAGTTCTCAAGGCATCGATGTCAAGACCGGAATCGGTCTCATCGAGGATGGCGAGCTTGGGCTCGAGCACCGCCATCTGGAATATCTCGTTGCGTTTTTTCTCGCCGCCTGAGAAGCCTTCGTTGACCGGGCGATTCATCAAGGTCTCGTCCATGTCGAGAAGCTTCATCTTCTCGCGAACCATTTTGAGGAAGTCCATCGCATCGAGCTCGTCGAGCCCGCGATGCTTGCGGATCGCGTTCAGCGCGGCTCGGAGAAAATACATGTTGCTGACGCCCGCGATCTCGACAGGATACTGAAACGCGAGGAACACTCCTTCGCGGGCACGTTCTTCAGGGAGCATCGCGAGCAAATCCTTGCCCTCGTAGATCGCTTCACCCTGGGTGATCTGGTATCCTTCGCGTCCCGCAAGCACGTGAGCCAGTGTGCTCTTACCCGAACCATTGGGACCCATGATGGCGTGCACTTCGCCTGCGTTTATTGTGAGGTCGATGCCTCTTAGAATTTCATTATTCTCCACGCTGGCATGTAGGTTTTTGATTTCTAGCATTCACAACCTCAAAACAAAATCAGACAGGATTGACAGGATGAACAGGACTCTTTTCTTCTCTGATCGTCCTGTTTATCCTGTAAATCCTGTCGATTTTCATCCGACGCTTCCTTCCAGGCTCACGCCCAGAAGCTTCTGAGCTTCCACAGCGAATTCCATCGGCAGCTCGCGGAAGACTTGCTTGCAGAAGCCGTTGACGATCATGCTGATCGCGTCCTCGCTCGATAGCCCTCGCTGGCGGAAGTAAAAAATCTGATCTTCGCCGATCTTCGAAGTAGTAGCCTCGTGCTCGACCTGCGCCGTAGAGTTCTTCACCTCTAGATAAGGGAACGTATGCGCTCCACACTTGTCACCCAACAGCAACGAGTCGCACTGCGAGTAGTTTCGCGCGCCCGCAGCGTTCTTTGTGATCTTCACCATTCCGCGATACGTGTTCTGCCCGTGACCCGCAGAGATGCCCTTCGATATGATTGTGCTTCGAGTGTTCTTCCCGAGGTGAATCATCTTCGTTCCGGTGTCCGCTTGCTGGTAGTTGTTAGTCAGCGCGACGGAGTAGAACTCACCGATCGAATTGTCTCCTTGCAGGATGCAGCTCGGGTACTTCCAGGTTATCGCGGAACCAGTCTCGACTTGTGTCCATGAAATTTTGGAATTGTTTCCCAGACACTTGCCGCGCTTGGTGACGAAGTTGTAGATGCCGCCCTTGCCTTCCTTGTCGCCGGGATACCAGTTTTGCACGGTCGAGTACTTGATGGTCGCGTTGTCGTGCGCGATCAATTCGACCACCGCGGCGTGAAGCTGATTCTCATCGCGCATCGGAGCGGTGCAACCTTCAAGGTAGCTGACGTGGCTGTCGTCGTCGGCGATGATCAGCGTGCGCTCGAACTGCCCTGTGTTCCGCGCGTTGATTCGAAAGTATGTCGAGAGCTCCATTGGACATCGCACGCCCTTTGGCACATAGACGAATGATCCGTCGGTGAAGACCGCAGCGTTCAGCGACGCAAAGAAATTATCGGTGTACGGTACTACCGAGCCGAGATACTTCTGAACGAGTTCGGGATGCTCGCGCACTGCTTCAGAGAAGGAACAGAAAATGATCCCCAGGTCGCCGAGTTTTTCTCTGAAGGTAGTGGCGACAGAAACGCTGTCGAACACCGCATCGACCGCCACTCCGCTGAGAATCGCTCTCTCTTGAAGCGGTATGCCAAGCTTCTCATACGTCCTGAGCAGTTCAGGATCGACCTCATCCAAACTCTTGGGGTTCTCTTTGGTCTTCGGCGCCGAGTAGTAGACGATGCTCTGATAGTCGATCGGCGGATAGTGTACGTTCGCCCACTTTGGCTCGGCCTGAGCTTTCTCCAGGCTTACCCAATGGCGGTAAGCTTTCAGCCGCCACTCGAGCATGAACTCGGGTTCGTCCTTCTTCGCCGAGATAAGCCGAATCACGTCCTCATTCAGTCCGGGTGCTACCGAGTCGGCTTCGATATCAGTAACGAACCCCCACTGGTAGTCGCGATTGACTAGCTGTTCTAAGGTGTCGATCTCTGTACTCATCAAGTGGTCTCCGGTGTGTCTCTTGAACTCTCTGTGATTTTGGAGGTTCATTGACATAGTAGGAAATCTGTACTTCAAAGTCAAGATTGGGCGGAGGTCCGGTCGCGGCTGTAAGGCTTATCATTTTGCAAGTTAGTGTCGCAGTCAAGTACCTGAGCGTTTCAGTCAACAATGAACTTGACTTAATCAGTCGGGTATCCTAAAGTCTCAATTCCGCTTGGTTGGTTTGAAAGCTATGCAGGTTTCTTCAAAAGGGAAATACTCGGTGCGCGCGGTGCTCGACATCGCTCAGCACTCAGATGGAGCGCCGGTGCCTCTGGCGGCCATCTCGCAGCGAGAGGGAATCTCGCTGATGTTTCTCGAGCAGCTCTTTCAGCAACTCCGCAAGGGAAACATCGTGAAGAGCTTGCGCGGGTCGCATGGCGGATACGTTCTCGCTCGTGATCCCTCGGAGATCACGATTGGCGAGGTCCTTCGCCTGGTCGAGTCACCGCTTTACACAAGCTCCTGTTTCAGTAAAGAAGAATCGGTAGACGACTGCAGAATATCGAGCAGTTGCATCAGCGGCGCGATCTGGAAACAGTTGGCCGAGCACGTTGATAACTTTCTCGATTCGATTACCGTGGCCGATCTCTCAAACAAGGCGAAGCCCGAGATAGTGTATGGGTTGAGAGTGAAATCGAAGCGCATACTTGCTGATCGAGGAGTAACCGCTGAACTGGTTACTGAGCCGAGAGCGGTCGAGGTCGCTTAGAACATAGATCAGATTTCAGAAGAGTGTGGCGTAGACTGGCTAGCCTGCGCATCGCAGCTGAATAAGACCGATACGAAGTCAAGCGCAGACTAGACATTCTACGCTACGGTTTCATAGGAGATAATGAATGGCGCTGAAGCTCCCAATTTACATGGACTATCACGCGACGACGCCGTGTGACCCGCGCGTTTTCGAGGCGATGCGTCCTTACTTCACCGAAGTGTTTGGCAACGCAGCAAGCCGCAATCATCAGTTTGGATGGGAAGCCGAAGAGGCGGTCGAAAACGGCCGCAGGCAAGTAGCTGACCTGATCGGCGCGACGTCAAAAGAAATCGTTTTCACAAGCGGCGCGACCGAGTCGGATAACCTGGCGCTGAAAGGCGTCGCCGACATGTATTACGAGCGCGGCGACCACCTCATCACGGTTGTCACCGAGCACAAGGCGATCCTGGACAGTTGCAAGAAGCTCGAGAAACGCGGCTTCAAGGTGACGTATCTTCCGGTCGGCAGCGATGGCCTAATCTCGCCAGATGACATCAAGAACGCGATCACCGATAAAACAATTCTCGTCACAGTCATGATGGCTAACAACGAGATTGGAGTGATTCAGCCGATTGCTGAGATCGGCAAGGTATGTAAAGAGAAGGGCGTTCTGTTTCACACTGACGCGACTCAGGCGATCGGCAAAATCCCGTTCAATGTTCACGATCTGAACGTCGACCTGGCGTCGTTCTCGGCTCATAAGATGTATGGACCCAAGGGCGTCGGAGGACTCTACGTGCGCCGCAAGAACCCGCGTGTGATGCTTGTCCCGATGATTGACGGCGGTGGACACGAGCGCGGCATGCGAAGCGGCACGCTCAACGTGACCGGCATAGTCGGACTGGGCAAGGCCTGCGAGCTTGCAAAGGACGAGATGCCGGTCGAAAACGAACGCGTTTTCAGCCTGCGTGAGAAATTGCGCAAGGGGCTTATGGATGAGCTGCCAGACGTTTACGTCAATGGGAATCCAACGGAGCGACTTCCCGGAAACCTGAACATTTCTTTCGCCTACGTGGAAGGCGAGTCGCTGCTTATGGGTATAAACGACATCGCGGTGTCATCAGGCTCTGCGTGCACATCGGCTAGCCTGGAACCGAGCTACGTATTGAAGGCGCTGGGTGTCGGTGAAGAGCTCGCGCACAGCTCGATTCGGTTTGGACTCGGCCGATTCAATACGGAAGAAGAGGTCGACTACACGATTGGCCGAGTGAACGAAGCAGTGAACAGACTGCGAGAGCTTTCACCGCTGTGGGAGATGGTCCAGGAAGGCGTCGATCTCAGCAAGGTTCAGTGGGCTGGCGAATAACACTCTAACAGTACGAGAGGACGGACAAACGAATGGCATATTCAGATAAGGTTGTTGACCACTACAACAATCCGCGCAACGTAGGAAGCCTCGACAAGAAGGATCCCAACGTTGGCACGGGGCTTGTTGGCGCGCCGGAATGCGGCGACGTGATGAAGCTTCAAATCAAGATCAATCCCGAGACGCAGGTGATCGAGGACGCGAAGTTCAAGACGTTCGGCTGTGGCTCAGCGATCGCGAGCTCAAGCCTCGCGACCGAATGGCTCAAGGGGCGTTCAGTGGATGACGCGCTTGCGATAAAGAACACCGCGATTGTTAAGGAGCTGAACCTCCCGCCGGTCAAGATTCATTGTTCGGTTCTTGCAGAGGACGCGATCAAAGCGGCGGTGCGCGATTATCAACACAAGCAGACGACTGACGGGCCCAAGGCTGAAGAGGCCGCCGTCAACGCGTGAGCAATATGATTGAACTGACTTCAAAAGCTGTTGAGAAGGTCCGCGAGATCATGCACGACCAGGGAATCGCCGAGGGCGGTCTGAGAGTCGGCGTGAAGGGCGGAGGCTGTTCGGGCATGAGCTACAACCTGGCTATTGATACCGAAGAGCGCCCGGGTGATAAGGTTTTTGAGAAAGACGGCGTGAAAGTCTTCGTCGATTTGAAGAGCTTTCTGTTTCTTGATGGCTCGACGCTTGACTACAAAGAGGAGGGGTTGATGCAAAGAGGGTTCACCTTCCTCAATCCCAAGTCTTCAGGCACGTGCGGCTGCGGCGAATCATTCGCGGTATGAGATAAGGCAGACCCTCCGGCTGGAATACCAATTCTGCTAGAGATTGATGGTTGGGCGCCGTTGCGAACCAACCATCTTTTTGTTGGCAGGGGAAGTGTTAACGCAAAGACGCCAAGGCGCAGAGACGCAAAGGTAGAATGGCTGAAGCTGCAATCAACACCGGGAGAGCATCGCAGAGCGAATGCCTTTACTGCAGGACTCAATCCGCAGGGCCCCACTTTTGTTCCGAGTGCGGCAAGATTCAACCGGTCGTCGCGGGCTCGGATTATTTCAGCTTCTTTCATTTGCCGAGAAGGCTGTGCATCGACGAATCCGAACTCGAAAAGTCGTTCTATGCGCTCAGCCGGCAGTTCCATCCCGACTACTTCATGAGCGCAAGCGCCGAAGAGCGCCAAGCAAGCATCGAGTGCTCATCGATGCTAAACGACGCCTATCGAACGTTGCGCAATCCGGTCGCTCGCGCAAAATATTTACTCACGCTTGAAGGCTACAAAGAGGCGGAGAAGAAAGCACCACCTGATCTATTGGAAGAAGTGTTTGAACTGAATATGCAAATCGAAGAACTGAGAGCCGCAAAGAAAACGGGCGATGAAGACGAAGCCGCGGAAGCTCGCTCGTCGCTCGAAGAGGCGCTCATCGATTTGCACAAGAAACTGCAGGGGATCGACGAGCGGCTCTTTGCGCTCTTTGAAGACTGGGATTCTATTCTCGGCCGAGACGCGACAGCAGACGGGAAGAAGCCCCTGCTCGATCGCATGAGCGAGCTTCTCTCGCACAGATCATACATTCGCAATCTTGTTCGAGACATCAAGGAGGAACTCTGATCAATGCCGGTCATTGAACTCAGCATGAGCGGCCGCCCGAAGTCGGGTCGCGTAGTAGGCATCGACCTTGGTACTACAAATAGCCTTGTCGCTTATATGAGCGACAACGGCGCCGAAGTTATTCGCGACGCATCTGGCAACGGACTCGTGCCGTCGATTGTCTATTACGACCACGAGCAAGACCGCTTACTCGTCGGCGAGGAGGCTCGCGATCGGCTCATCACCGAACCGCGCAAGGCGATCTATTCCGTAAAGCGATTCATGGGAAAGGGCAGCGCAGACGTTCAGGAGGATCTCAGCCTTGTTCCGTTTCAAATCGCGCCCGGCAGCGAGCAAGTGATTGGGTTTCAGATGGGCGACCGCGTCTTCACTCCGCCGGAGATTTCCGCATTCATACTTCGTGATCTTAAAAGGCGCGCCTCGCAATTCTTCGGCGAAGAAGTCTCTCAGGCCGTCATAACGGTTCCGGCTTATTTCAACGACGCGCAGCGGCAAGCCACAAAGGACGCCGGGCATCTTGCCGGGCTTGAGGTTCTGCGCATCGTGAATGAACCGACTGCGGCGTCGCTCGCTTACGGAATCGACAAGCGCGATGAAGCGATCGTTGCGGTTTACGATCTTGGCGGCGGGACATTCGACATATCGATACTGAAACTCAAAGAAGGTATTTTCGAAGTGCTCTCGACTAACGGAGACACGCATCTGGGTGGCGACGATCTTGATAACGAGCTAATCACGCTGGTGCTTGATGAGATTGAACGCAGCACTGGTCGAAGACCCGATCACGACCCAGGCGCTTTCCAGGCGATACGCAAGGCGGTCATTCGCGCAAAGCACGAGTTGTCGGAGTCACAAAGCACGACGATTGAAATAGACCTGGGCGCACAGCACGGTGGCCAATATCAGCGCGAGTTGACCCTCGTCGAGTTTGATAGAGTTGTTGGTAATCTGGTCGAGCGGACTCTTGGGCCGTGCAAGAAGGCGCTCAAAGACGCGGACCTTGATCCTGAACAGATTGATGAAGTCATCATGGTTGGCGGCTCAACGCGTATCCCTCTCGTGCGGCGGAAGGTAAAGGAATTGTTCAAGCGCGAGCCTCACGTCGAGCTCAACCCCGATGAAGTCGTCGCGATCGGCGCCGCCATTCAAGCCGACGTGCTTGCAGGCGGACGAAGAGATTTGCTCTTGCTCGACGTCACGCCGCTGAGCCTGGGCATCGAGACGATGGGCGGAGTAATTGCCAAGATCATCAATCGCAATTCGACGATTCCGGCTTCGGCGTCGGAGATGTTTACTACCTGGGTGGACAATCAGACTGGCATCGACGTTCACGTAGTTCAAGGCGAACGGGAGATGGTCTCGGACTGCCGCAGCCTGGCGAAGTTCACCTTGAAAGGCATACCGCCGCAGCCGGCTGGGCTGCCTCGAATCGAGGTCAGGTTCTTGATCGACGCTAACGGGATTTTGACCGTCAGCGCTCGCGACCAGCGGACCGGTCAGGAGCACTCGATCGAGGTCAAGCCTTCCTATGGCCTCACCGATGAACAGATAGAAAAGATGTTGATTGATTCGTTCGAGTTCGCCGAAGAAGATGTTCGGAGACGCCAGCTCGTGGAAGCGCGAAACGAAGCCGAGACTGTAATGAGAGCCGCGGCGAAGGCGCTCGAAGAGCGAGCGCAAGGCTTGATCGATGAGGGCGAGCGCACCGCGATTCGGCAGGCTCTAGATGATTTGCGCCAAGCTGTCGCCGGAGATGATTATCAACTGATACGCGAGAGAATCAAGGCACTGGACGACGCCTCACAGCATCTGGCGGAGATTATCATGGACGGCGCGCTGGTAGCCGCACTCAAAGACCGCAAGGCGTCCGAAGTAGCAGAGGGGTGAGCATGGAAGCAGTCGAAACAAGCAGCAACGCGATCGCCGAACAGGAACGCGCCGGCGCAGAAACGAAGATCTGCAAAGTGAAATTCCTCCGCTCGAACAGCGAGCCGGTGACCGTCGAATACGAGCCGGGCGTGACGCCTTATCACGAGCACGGCAAGGAGGGTTCGCTGCTGGATATCGCGCTGAACTTCGGCGTCAACCTCGAGCATTCTTGCGGCGGTAACTGCGCGTGCACCACTTGCCACGTGATAGTCAAACAGGGCGAAGAGAATCTGACAGAGATGGACGAAGACGAAGAGGACCGGCTCTACATGGCGGATGGCTTGACGCTTCATTCGAGGCTCGGCTGCCAGTGTGTCGTAACAGGCGACATCACGGTTGAGATCCCGGATGTGCTGGATTTCATACGACACGGATCGGGTTCTTAACTGGAGAAGTTGTGGAGGAACGATGCCCGAAGTGAATTGGACCGACACAGAAGAGATTGCAATCAGGTTGCTCGAGGCGCACCCAGATGTTGATCCGCTAACAGTGCGCTTCACGGATCTGCATCGCTGGGTTATGGAACTCGACGGATTCGCAGGCGACGCCAAGGAGTCGAACGAGAAAAAGCTCGAAGCGATTCAGATGGCGTGGTACGAGGAATGGCAGGAAGAGAATGGGTAGAAAATTCTGGTTCAGGGTTCAGCGTTCCGGGTTCATAGTTACTCTGCGTCTTTGCGGGACTTTGCGGTCTTTGCGCGAAACGCAGCCTGCGAGAGTCGTGTTTCGCGTTGAGTCGCAAAGTTTCGCAAAGACGCAAAGGAACTCTGAACCCTGAACCCGGAACCCGAAACTTATGAGGGTCTATTTAGACAATAGCGCGACGACTGCGATGGCGCCCGAAGTCATCGACGCGATGGTGCCTTTCTTCGCAGAGGAGATTGGGAATGCGCAGTCGGTGCACTCGTTTGGACAGCGCGCGAAGGCCGCAGTCGAAAAGGCTCGACGTGAAGTCGCCGCTCTGATCAATGCTGCTCCTGCCGAAATAGTGTTTGTGTCCGGCGGCACCGAAGCTGACAACCTTGCAGTCCGCGGAATCGCCGAAGCACATCGCGATCACGGCCGGCACATCATCACAACGCGGATCGAACATCCAGCCGTTCTGGCGACGTGCGAGGCGCTCGATGCCGGCGGCTTTCGAGTGATTTATCTTCCAGTATCGAAAGCTGGGGTCGTGAGCATTGACGATGTGCGCCAGGCGATCAGCGACGACACGATTCTGATTTCGATTATGCTTGCCAACAACGAGACGGGAACGATTCAGCCTGTCGAGGAGATCGCCGGTATTATCAGTGAAGCTCGCGGGCGCGGCCTCGATATTCATTTTCACACTGATGCAGTTCAAGCCGTCGGAAAAATTCCGGTGGACGTTCAGCAGCTCGGCGTTGATTTATTGTCGATGTCGGCTCATAAGTTTCACGGGCCGAAAGGCATCGGCGCGCTGTACGTTCGAAAGGGCACGCGTCTGGCGAAGCTGCTGTATGGCGGGCATCATGAGCGCGACCGAAGGGCGG